>JAFWWX010000195.1 GCA_017517985.1 Clostridia bacterium
TGTATAATTGTCAATGATAGGTGACACATTTTCTAAAAATAAAAACAGAGGTATTCTTGTCAAGGTGGAGAGGTGGAGATTTTCGCAAGAAAATACTACCTACTACCTTGACAAAGCACCAAATGATATAATGAGATTTGCGTGTTAAGCATATTAATGCTTAACCGCTTTCCAAACCTACATCACTCCTAAATATTTTTCTAAAGCTTCATTTGGAGATGAGAAACCAAGGCATATTTTAGGAATGTTGTTCGATATTTTGTTGTATTTGTCAAGCTGTTTTCTACCGTCTTCAAGGCTGTACATTTTCATTTTCTTGTAAAAACGCAGTTCATCACACCTGTGTTGGCGTTCTACTTTACCATTATGTCTGGGCGTTGCTACTCGTATTCTGTGATATTTTATCTGCCACATTTCAAGTGTCTTTTCAAATAACGACGGTTTACCGTCATTACTTATCAATGCTCTTGTAAATTCTGCTCCGTTGTCTGTCTGTATTTCCCTTATCGGAAACGGACAATGCTTTATCAGACCAACGAGAAATTGAACGGAACTGTGGGTACTGTGCTCGTCGTACATTTCACGGTATGTCCAACGTGTGCATTCATCCACGGCGGTATATTGGTAGTACTTCAAACCATTTGATACGCAGTATGACGGCACAAATTTAACATCTACCTGAACCTTTTGTCCCGGATATTCTGCTCTCTGATAAGGCTTGGATTTGCGTTCTGTTCTTGCCTTGATTTCAGGCTTCACCCACTTGTTAATCACTCTTACAAGGCTTACATAGCTCCGCTTGTATCCGCTTTTTTTCAGCGAATCCCATAGCATTATCATGTCATCCTTGTATCTTGGATAACGGCGAAGTATCATTTCTTTTTCCTCTGGGGTATGCTCGTTGGGATGATGATGCGGTCTGTGACTTTTATCTTTTAAACTTTTCCAGCTTTTTCCGTCGTATTTTGCTCGCCACTCATATATCGCATTTCTGCTAACTCTGTAAAATCTTGATGCTGCACTCACACCATATCTTAAAGAATATTTCAAAACCTGTTGACGAAAGTGGGCATTTGATGATATAATGTTCATTGAAAATAGCTCCTTTGTGTTTTTTGTTTTTGTGGTTATTAACATTATATCACATTTGGAGTCTATTTTCTTTTTTTATTTGTCACCCATCAATTGTATCACAACAGTCAGGTAAAATTACTGCCATTGCAAGCCTTGACACACGCACACAGTTATGATATAATATAATTACTAATACTTATTAGGAGAAGATGATGAAGAAAAAAGCCACAATGACGGATATCGCAAAGGCTCTCGGTGTAAGTCAGACACTTGTTTCCTTTGTGCTTTCCGGAAGAAAAGATATGGGAATAAGCAACGAAACAAAAATAAAAGTTCTCAAAACCGCAGAAGAACTGGGGTACTGCTCCCATACAGCCTCCAAAATGCTAAGGCTCGGAAGAAGTGGTTTTGTTGCACTTGTATTTGCTGAAAATCCGGGAAATAATATTATTGATATAATAGGCGGAATAAATTCTGTTCTTTCAGAATACGGCTACTCATTGATTATTGTAGGAAATCCAAAGGAAACAATTGATACAGAAGAATGTGTAAAGCTTATTGGCGAACAAAAAGCAGACGGTTTTATTATTTTCGGAAAAAGTGAAAAACTCGAAAAGGAACTGTCTTCCCCCCCTGTTCCCTTCAAGGTGCTTTTTGATGCTTCTGAAAATTCCGCCTGCGACTGTGCAAGACTGCTTTGCGAAAGTATTCTTCTGGATGATGAGAGCAAAACACCAGATGAAAAATCTGTAAAAGTAAAGTCTATAAAAAGAACAAAGCCTTCAAATCCCAAAAAAGCACAAAAGCTCGTTGAAGCGGAAGAAACCTCAAATTCTCACGCAAGAAATAACAGTCCTGTGTGGCTGCTTTAATAAATATGATCTACCCCTTTGAAAGGAACAAAAAATGAATCCTATCGGACACTTCTATACAATCACAAAGCACAGACACAAGGTTATTTACCACTGTGCAAAATGCGGAATACTCAGAAGAGGTCTTCTGCATGATTTATCAAAATACTCTCCTTCGGAATTTATTCCCGGCGCAAAATACTATCTTGGCACAAGAAGTCCAAACGAAGAAGAACGAAGTCGCAACGGTTATTCTACTGCATGGCTTCATCACAAGGGCAGGAACAGACACCATTTTGAGTACTGGACAGATTACAATATGATAGAAAGAAAAGTACTGCCGGTTAAAATGCCCTTCATCTTTGTTGTGGAAATGTTCTGTGACAGAGTTGCCGCAAGCAAAATTTATCAGGGGGACAACTATACAGACAGTCACCCTATCAGTTATTTTGAAAAAGGCAAGCCGACAAGGTCAATCCACCCGGAAACATCAGACCTTCTTGAGTCATTCCTTATTATGCTTCGTGACAAGGGTGAAAAAGAAACCTTTGCACACATAAAATCCCTTGTAAAAAGCGGATTCCAATACTGAAAGTCAAAAAGCGTGCTGTACATAACATAGTACAACACGCTTTTTTATTATCTTTTAGAAAATTTCACCTTTATTTTTTCTTTAATTTTTCCGTAAAGCACACACAGAGAAATTGTTACAGTATAAGTAATAACAGCTCTTATAACAAAGGCAATTCCCTGAGCTGTAATTGCAAATTTATCAATAATTGCATTTGTAAGGTACAGCACAATCATATGCCAAAGGTATATATGATAGCTTGCTTTGTCGATATTTTTTATAAATGGAATTTTTTCAAAAATCCCCTCCGGAAGTTTGATTGCTACAGCATATAAAAATACGATTGTACTAATAACATATATAAAATGAAGTAGATTCATAAAGGGAACATATGCCAGACCATTGAATGACATATAACTGAAGTATACACAAAGCACAAGCGCAAAGCCGAAAATCGTACTTATTGCTGCAA
>JAFWWX010000196.1 GCA_017517985.1 Clostridia bacterium
AGTAAAATCGGGACAAACTCAAGTCCTGATACTGCAAAAATTCTTTTTGAAAGCATATACAATGTGCTAAATGAAAAGGGAATATATCTTGCGGCGCAGTGCTGCGAGCACCTGAATCGTGCGATAATCATTGAGAAGGAAGCAGTACCATTTGCTGAGTATGTAAATGTTGTTCCGGTTCCAAAGGCAGGCGGCTCATTCGCAACACAGGCATATGCACATTTTAATTCTCCTGTAGCAGTAGAAGAGATTAAAGCCGATGCCGGAATAGATATTGGTTCGACGTTAATCGGTATGCATCTTAAAAAGGTCGCAGTACCGGTTAGACTTGAAGTTAAAACCATAGGTGAAGCTCCTGTTACGGCTGCAAGAACAAGACCGAAATTTATCGGTGGTTCAAGAGCAAACTATGATGACAACTTAATTAATTAGTTATAGTTAAATAATTTACAAAAGAGGGATGGTTCGTGAAATTAATTAAACGTGTATTAATAATTTTTGTAATCATACTTCTTGTAGTTACTGGTTTTCAAGTAAAGGGCGGGTATGACAGATACAAATCCGCCCTTGAAGAGAAACCACTCGAGACGGTAATTGATGAGCTAAAGAGCGAAGAGGACTATACGAAGTATGAAGATATACCCAAAATATACTTTGACGCTCTTGTTGCCGTCGAGGATCGAAGATTTTATAAGCATAACGGGTTTGACTTTATAGGCTCATGCAGAGCTGTGTATAATGATATTAAAGCATGGGAACTCCTTGAGGGAGGAAGCACCATTGCACAACAGCTTGCAAAGAATCTCTATTTTCCAAATGACCATACACTTGAAAGAAAAATCGCTGAAATATTTATGGCGCTTAAAATCGAAAGGGAGTATGAGAAGGAGGATGTGCTTGAATTCTATGTGAACGGAATATACTATGGCAGTGGATATTATAATATATATGATGCATCGATAGGATATTTCGGAAAAACACCGTCAGAAATGAATGACTATGAATGTACACTCCTTGTAGGCATACCAAATGCGCCGTCGATATATTCGTTAAAGGTCAATCCCGACCTTGCTCATCAAAGACAGGATAAGGTCCTAGAGTGTATGGTAGAACTTGAGTACATATCTCAAGATGAGGCAGATGCCATTAAAAAAAGATCTAAATAAAATAATAAATGAGAAGATGTCAAAGGTTAAATTTTCTTTGGCATCTTTTTTTCTTAATGAAATCTTAACACGGACACTGAAGCGTTAATACCATCTTAAAAAATGTTATGATAAAATGATAATAGAAAATAAGATACACTTGAATGGTGGTTTTTATTATGGATGCAAAAATTAAGAAGCATTTTACTTCTTCACAGATAATAATATTCGGATTTGCCGGTGCAATAATTTTAGGAACGCTCCTCTTAATGCTCCCGATTTCATCGGCGAGCGGAAATATGACACCGTTTTCTGATGCACTGTTTACATCGACATCTGCGGTGTGTGTAACTGGTCTTGTGGTACATGACACAGCAACACATTGGTCGATGTTCGGGCAATTTATAATCCTCTTGCTCATTCAGATTGGCGGTCTTGGAATTGTAACTTTGTCTGTTGCAATGGCAATGCTTGCCGGAAGGAAAATCGGTCTTATGCAAAGAAGCACTCTGCAGGATGCAATATCAGCTCCTAATGTCGGAGGAATTGTAAAACTCACCGGATTTATATTAAAAACAACATTTTTAATTGAGTTTGTTGGTGCAATTCTTCTTTCTACAGTATTTTGCAGAGAGTTCGGTGTAAAAGGAATTTGGCTCGGCATCTTCCATTCAGTTTCGGCATTTTGCAATGCAGGATTTGACCTGATGGGGACAAAAACTCCGTTCTCATCCCTTACATCATATTCTGCACAGCCGTTAATAAATGCAGTTATAATGCTTCTCATTATCATAGGCGGTATTGGTTTTCTTGTATGGGAAGATATAAAGACAAATAAACATCATATAAAGAAATATCGTATGCAGACAAAGGTTGTATTATCAGCCACACTCTTTTTGATAATGCTACCATCAATATATTTTTACTATGCAGAGTTTAATGAATTGCCACTAAACGAAAGAATATTAAATTCTATGTTTCAGTCAGTAACGCCAAGAACTGCGGGATTTAATACGGCAGATTTAACAAGCTTAAGCGGAATCGGTCAAGCGATTACAATTATCCTGATGCTGATTGGCGGTTCGCCCGGCTCAACTGCAGGCGGTATGAAGACAACAACTGCAGCAGTGCTTATATTTTCCGCAATATCAGTATTCAGAAAGAAAGATGATGTTGAGTGCTTTGACAGAAGAATTGCAGATGCAACACTTAAAAATGCAGCAGCTATACTTTTGATGTATCTTGTCTTGTTCCTTACAGGAGGGCTTATCATAAGCGGTGTTGAAAATCTTCCGCTTATGGAGTGCCTGTTTGAATCGGCATCTGCAATTGGAACAGTAGGACTTACTCTTGGAATTACACCTGCGCTCGGTACAGTATCAAGGATTATTTTAATAGGGCTTATGTTCTTCGGAAGAGTCGGCGGGCTTACACTTATATTTGCAGCATTATCTAATAAACAACACAACATATCAAAGAAACCACAGGAAAGAATTACTGTCGGTTAAGGAGGAGTTTAGTATGAAATCAGTATTGCTTATAGGCCTTGGGCGTTTTGGCAGACACATGGCTCA
>JAFWWX010000197.1 GCA_017517985.1 Clostridia bacterium
CGCAAGGTAATACCTTCTGCGAGCCTTGTACAGTTCTTCAAACAGTACAGAGAAAATCTGGTCAATCTGACTTTCGTTGAACTCATAGACACTTGATGATGAGCAGTTGCCGAGAAGACGAATCATTTTGATGAGCTTATTAACCCTTGCCTCAGCAAGTCTTACAAAGCGGTCGGATTTAGATTCCTTAGCCATCAGCAACCCCTCATTTCAAACATTTTCTTAACCATCATGCCTGCAATAAGATTGCTTTTGGTTTTACGCAGCGTGTAAATGCTGTTCTGGGTTTCAAATTTGACCTCTGTGTCCGAGATTTCTTCTACATTTACAACAACCGATGTTTTTCTTGTAGAACCGTCAGACTCAGCTATAAGTGCGACTTCGCCGACTGTAATCGGATTAACAGCGGATCCTGTGATTGTGATTTCTTTTTTATTGGTCATATCAATTACCTCCATAAATGAAAATAGGCGGAGTAACTGCAAAGAGTTGCTCCGCCGCAATATTGTGCTGATGAATTAGTTGTTAGCTGTCAGCATGTCTTCAAACTCGTCTTCCGTCAGTGTTCTGATGCCGAGATTCAATGCTTTCTGAAGCTTGCTTCCGGCTTTTTCACCAACGATAACATAGTCTGTCTTTTTTGTCACAGATGAAGCAGGAGTAGCCCCCAGCGAAACAATCTTCGCCTGAATTTCATCACGGGTATAATTCTCAAGCTTTCCTGTAGCGACGATAGTTTTACCGAAAAATATGGTGTTATTATTTACATTCATAGTGTGATTCTCCTTTACAAATTCGAGTTTATCAAGTAAGGGACGCCAAAGTTTTGCTTCGTCTTCGTCCGCATACCATGTGTAGATGTTAGCGCGCATAGTCTGACCGAAATCAGGAAGTGCTGTAAAATCATAACCATCAATGATAGCCTGCTCAAAAGCATTCCAATCTCCGTCAAAATAGTCGTAGATGATTTTTCCTGCATGTCTTCCAACCATAGGAATACCGAGTCCGGCAATAAACTTATCAAGCGTGCATTTACGGCTCTTTTCTATAGAAGCCTGCAAACGATGATAAGACTTTACACCAAAGCCGTCTGTATTTACAATTTCATCCTTGTGCCTTTCAAGCTCATACAGATCCCCAAAGTTACGAATCCATCCATGACCTATGAACTTTTCCAAGGTTCTTTCCGAAAGACCTTCGATGTTCATGCGGGTTTTCTCACAGAAGTGAACGAACTTTTGAACCAGTCTGGCAGGACACTCAGAATTATTGCAATACAAAAAGCTGGTACCGCCGGATGTGGCATTTACGACAAGTGGTTCTCCGCAGCAAGGGCAGGTCATAGGAAGCTGATATGTATTACTCTGCGTTACATTTTCTTCTATCTGCGGAATAATCATATTTGCTTTATAGACCTTAACCGTATCGCCGATGCCAAACTTGAAGCTGTTAAAAATATCGAAGTTGTGCAAGTAAGCACGGGACACAACAGTACCTTCGATAGTAACAGGTTCTAAGATTGCTGTCAGACTTACCATACCGGTTCTGGTTGTAGCAAGCTCTACGCCAAGAAATTTGGTTTCAAATAACTGGTCTTCCCATTTAAGAGCAATCAAACGATTTTCATGGTGTCCAGTAGCTCCAAGAGACTTACCGTAATCAATGTCGTCATATTCCATAATGAGTCCATCGACTGGAAACGCAAATTTGTTGGGATCGAATGTTTCGATAATTGATTTGATTTCGTCAGAATCCTTTGCATCTGTATATACATAAGGAACAACATCGAATCCATTATCAGCAAGGAACTGCAATTGACCAATCTTGCTATTCTTTTCGATGCTGTCGCTGATCAAATCAAACGCATAAAATTCCAAGTACCTTTTCCCAGCCTCATTTGCATCAAGCATACGTGTGCTGCCGGAAGCAAGGTTTCGCGGGTTTGAATAAGGTTCCGTCAGACCGAGATTGATTTTATCAAAATTCTCCCAGGATATGACGCCTTCGCCGCGGACCTCAAAGCTTTCCTTAGTAGGAATAGTAAGAGGTACATTGAGGAATGTTTTCACGGTATGTGTTACATCTTCACCAACAATACCTTCACGCCCACGAGTGATTGCCTGAACCATTTCTCCGTTTTCGTATCGAAGGACCAGCGTTAAGCCGTCCATCTTCCACGAAATTATAACAGGACCTTTTGCAGCAAACTTAACAAGGTCATCAACTGACTTTGTTTTATCAGCAGATAGCATAGGTTTTGTATGCTGCACCGGTGTGAGCTCCGACAGAATATCGCCTGAAACTTTTTGTGTCGGCGAATTTGTCAAGACAATTCCCGTGGACTTCTCAAGGAATTTTAATTCATCCAAAATTTTATCATAACGGAAGTCTGTCATAATTGGGTTGCTGTACTTGTAGTAGGCATCGTCTGCCTCTTTGATAACAGAAATGATTTCTTTCATCCTGTTAATCAGTGGTTGATACTCATTCGCACTCATCATTGTGCAAGCTCCTTTCATGTTTGTAATAGTTTTTGGGCTTCATCCGGGAAAACTTCACCGAACACCTTCATGTACCTCTTATAAGCAATATGATTCAGAGGTCCTAAGAAGGAAGTTTCGCTCCAGCATATAAGTTCTTCTTCCGGGACATAGTATTCGTCCGGTATGAACTCAGCGCCGTTATAGTGTGGTGCGCGTGGTTTCATGAGTTTTTCCATTTCAGCCTTTGATGTGGTTTTGAGAATCAGTTGTCCTTTCTTTTTCGCAATACCACACAATAGCTTTTCGCAATATCCTCGCCCCTTATAGAAGTTCAGATGTGCTTGGAGCTGTCTGTATGCAGAGAAATGAAGTTCACGAACACGGTCCGTTACATCTTCACAGATAATCTCTGCCAGTGTAGGAATAAGAAACATGACATAGTCTGTCTCAGGCAGGTCATCGAACAACTGACTCACTGCCTCTTTCTGATTTTGTTGCAGATGCACATTCATAAGCATCTACCTCCTTATATAGAATTTATTTATATTACGAATGAGCCTTACGGCTCCTCGGAATATACCTGGATAGAGCCGTATAGGCACTGATTTATATAAAAAAAGAACCCAAAGAAAAGATTCTCTGAGTTCTTTTGAGCTTTCGCCCCTGATATATGACGCATACGCAGAGCGTTGCTTCTGCGCAGTTTGCGGTTATGTGCTTCTTGACAAAGAAGCAGAAGAAAACAAAAAAGTGCCATCCGCGCATAGCGCAAATGACACTGTGTAAACAAGGAAAACTGTAATTATCTCAAAGGATAACTGTGAAACTTATATATGTATTATATCAGATAATCCTGAATAATGCAAGTGGTTTCACTCAAATTCTCCTCAATTCATGCAGATTTGGCACTGCGATGCCTGATATTTTGCTTCTGCATCAAGCAAAACCTTTCGTGCTCTGTTAAACATTGCACCATCGACAGAGATTACATCCCAGTAGCAGAAATCCACAAGAAAACGGTCGCTTGGATCGTAATTTGGATCTACAGATTTATACACACGGGTATATGCTTCTTTCTTTGCATCCTTATATGTCATGGTTCCGTTCTCAACGGCAGTAATAAGGTCTGCAAGCAGAACTTTCACTTGTGCTTCGTATCCAGCGTAAACAGCAGGTCGTAAATACATATCTCTGTATTCAAACATTGCGTTGTTTGCGATGATAGTCAAAAGTCCGTAACCGTAGCCACCGGTTTTATTGCTTAGGAAAGCATTAAAGAGAATTCTGTTCGTTTCACCTTTAG
>JAFWWX010000198.1 GCA_017517985.1 Clostridia bacterium
AAATTCGGAATTCGGAGTTTGGAATTCCGAATTGAGGAGAAAATTTACTGCGTAAATTTTTATTGTATAAAATTACAGACAGCAAAGTCTTGGGATTGCAACTTAAAACTAAATTACTAATGCGATTGCAACAAGGCAATCGCACCGTTGGGAATATTATCGCCCCGCCCGAGGAGCTTTGCGAGTCGGGCAAAGTTGTGGGGCAAGGGAGTCCCTGACTCCCTTGTGGGGGTGTTGGGGGCAACGCCCCTGACAAAGAGTTTATATTTTTTCAAAACGCAGAACCTTTTTACCGGAAATTTCAATTTCCTCATTCCACATATATGCAGGTCGGACCCAGATACCGCCATCACCGTAAAGAGCCTTATAGACAACCATCGGTTCAAGGGTCTCCGAATGGCACGCCACATACAAAACCTCGTATTCCTTTCCTTTGTAGTGACGGTACTTACCCGGAAGTATGTCTAAGCAGTTTTCCATAACAAAAACCCCCTTTTTCTCGAATTATATCATATAAAAAATCAGGTGTCAATACAGGCTTTTTTGTGTTTTACACATAAGACTTTTTGGGTTGTGGAAAAATATTTTTATAAAACTAAAAATCACTGTTGAAAGTACAGATATAGTGTGGTATAATAGTAAAAAAACAGCCAAAAACGCCCTGAAAGTGGAAAAAACAGTGGAATATGTGGAAAACTGTAACTATTTATTCATATGTGGAAAGCTTTAAAGGCAAATATCTGTTCTTAGTTGTTGAAAACCTCTGATTTCGTCATTTTTCGGCTTTTTCAGCGCCGTGAAATGCCCTTTTTCTGTGGAAAAGTCTGTGGAAAATGTGGAAAAAAACAGTTACCAAATTATAAACTTATGCAGTTTTTTAACGGAAAATGCATAATTTTAGGCATATTTTTTCCAATATATGGGTTTTTACACAGCAATACTATATATAGTACCTCTAGTTTTCCACATCACTTTAAACACCCTGTGGAAAAACGGTATTTTAAAGCACAATTTAAGGCTGTTTCCTGCAGATTTTTTGACAAAAAAATACTTTTTATATATTAGGAAAGGACAACAAAAAAATGACAAAGGGAGAAGCTAAAATTCTCGTTCTTGGAGACATATGTGGAAATGCCGGAACAGGGGCGATTGAAAGCCAGCTGTGGGGTATACGAAAACATTACGGCGTAGATATGGTAGTCGCCAACGGCGAAAATTCAACCGAAGACAGTGTCGGTTTGGACAAGACAAGCGCACAAAGACTTTTTGACAGCGGAGTCGATGTTATTACCAGCGGAAATCATATCTGGAGAAAAAGCTCTGCACATTCCCTTCTTGAAAATAATCCTTATGTTATAAGACCCGCAAACTATCCCTCTGCCTGTCCCGGCTCCGGTTACTGCATTTTTGATATGAACTCCTATAAGGTTCTTGTTATGAATGTTATGGGTACTGTTTTTATGGAAAATCTTGATTCACCATTTACTACAGCAGACAAAATTCTGCAAAGAGAACAGGGAAATTTTGATTTTGCAGTATGTGATATACACGCAGAGGCTACAAGTGAGAAAATCGCTCTTGCAAGGTACCTTGACGGCAGGGTTACCATTGTTTTCGGAACTCACACCCATGTTCAGACAGCAGACGAAAAGGTTCTTTCCGGCGGTACAGGCTTTATTACGGATGCAGGTATGTGCGGAGCTTCCGATTCTGTTCTGGGCATCAAGAGTGAGATTATAATCCAGAAATTCCTCACAAAAATGCCGGCACGCCACGAGGAGGCGGTGGGCGATATTATGATAAACGGATGTCTGTTCACCGTATCTACAGAGACCGGAAAATGTCTTTCTGCGGAAAGAATTTGTATTCTGTAGGTTGCGCTGCGGGCATAGCACCTTATCTCTGTCAGGGGCGTCGCCCCCAACACCCCCACAAGGGAGTCGGAGACTCCCTTGACCCACGAGTCTTGCCCGACTCGCAAAGCTCCTCGGGCGGGGCGATAATATTCCCAACGGTGCGATTGCCTTGTTGCAATCGCATTAGTAATTTAGTTTTAAGTTGCAATCCCAAGACTTTGCTGTCTGTAATTTTAAACAATAAAAATTTACGCAGTAAATTTTCTCCTCAATTCCGAACTCCGAATTCCGAATTCCGAATTCCGAATTCCGAATTACTCCCTATCTTTGCCCCCAACATCCCGCGTTGTGGGCTTTTCCTTAAATGCAGTTGTATAAAAGTAAATTATGTTATTTCTTGGGATGAATATACCTCGGATGTTTTATCTGTTTATAAAATAAAACAGGGTGGATAACCTGAACTGAACCAGTTTGTGCTGTCTGCACAATTTGGGGCAGTTCACTTCCACCCTGCTGTTTTTTTGTTTCTTATTTATTATTTCTTCATTGCAATAAGCTCTTTTGCAATTTCAATATATGCCAGAGCGCCCTTTGAGAACTTATCGTAGTAAATTGCCGGCATACCGTAGCTCGGAGCTTCCGAGAGCTTTACATTTCTCGGAACGGGAGTCTTAAAGAGTTTTCCGGAGAAATGCTTCTTTATTTCCTCAAGCACCTGAAGTGACAGATTGAGTCTTCCGTCAAACATTGTTATAATAACACCCAAAAGTTTCAGATCCGGGTTGTAAAGTCTTTTTATCTGTGCGATTGTCATAGTAAGCTGTGAAAGTCCTTCAAGTGCATAATATTCGCACTGCATAGGTACTATTACACTGTCTGCGGCACTAAGAGCATTTATTGTAAGTAACCCCAATGACGGAGGACAGTCTATAAATATGTAATCGTATTTTTCACGCAGCGGGTCAAGTGCTGCTTTAAGCTTGTATTCACGGTCGGGAGTATCCACAAGCTCAAGCTCGGCGCCTGCAAGTCCGATATTTGACGGCATAACATCAAGACACGGGAACTTTGTGCTCTTAATAACCTTTTCAGGATCAGAAAGGTCAATAAGTGCATCGTATACTGAGAGAGTGTTTCTCTTATTGATGCCCACGCCGCTTGTTGTGTTGCCCTGCGGGTCAAGGTCGACTATAAGAACCTTTTTGCCAAGCTTTCCGACACTGGCCGAAAGGTTTACCGCAGAGGTTGTTTTACCGACACCGCCCTTCTGGTTGGCAAGAGCGATTATATGACATTTGTTTTCACTTTTCACGTCTATCTTTTCGCAGATTCCACGGCGTCAAAGTCCCGGCATCTGCCTGTCCTTTCAAATAAAAATTATAGAAAAACACCAAAAAAGGTGTAAACGTACTTTATATACACGCAAGCACATATAATATATCACAGTTTTATATAAAAGTCAAATTTTTGAGTATGACAAATTTAATGTATTTGCGTATTTTTGTTGGTACGAAATCTTGACATTAAAGGAATATGTGTGTCTATATTTTGTGTTTTTAAGGTCTTTTATCGGATTTTTTTCGCCGGATTTGTACATACTTTTTCGTAAAATTCTACATTTTGCCCAATTAAAACTTTCAGTGAAAAATCTTTTGAAAAACTAAAGACTTAAAGCGTAATCTTTGTTTCGACAGCTTTCACCATATTATTTTCAGTATTTTTACCGGTAAATGGTTGAAACAAATTGCAAAATAATGTATAATAGTCGTGTTTTTTTGATGTTTGACAGGATTGGTTGCGTTTTGCTTTGTGTATAGTGTTGTGAAAAAAACAACATTAATTGTACAATATTACCAAAAAACAATGTGCAATTTTTGGTATGCAGTTAACAATGCACAATATTTTATAAAATCAACCACGAATGTTTTGAACAAATTCATAAAAAACGAAATTCAAAGTTAGTTTACAATAAATCCAATGAATTTCTTATTATTCTTTTGAAAGGAGATATCCGATGATTAAAAAGCAAATCCAATCGATTTGTGGCAAAATTAGCGGAGTTATTTCAAGGATTTCTGCAAATTCATCGCCTGCCGGTGAAAAGCTGAGAAAAAGGCTCGTACTTGTTGCAGCGGTATGTGCTGTTGCTGTGCTTGCGCTGAGGGTTGGCTCTGACATTAATAAAAAGCCGGTTATGGTGCTTTATTGCGGAGATGAGAAGGTGGGATGTATTGCATCCGAGAAAGTTTATGAAATAGCGAAGGATTCTGCAGAGCAGTTTCTTGCTGGAAAGCACAGCGTTGCCTACAGATTCCCCAGTGACAGTGCCTATTATAGGCTCTCCGTTACAGAGTCCGGAGAATATCTTACAGAACAGCAAGTATCCTCATATCTTATTAAAGACGCCGAAAAGCTTTTTGGCGACGGCTATGGGCTATATATTGACGGTAATCTTGTTGTTGTTGGTGAAAACCGTGCCCAAATGGAGACTATACTTAATGAAACGCTTGCTGTTTACAGCGAGCTTTACGCAAAGATTAAAACACCCGATGACATAGTAAGCTTTAATTCTAAGACTGAAATCCCCACAATGAGTGTTCCGCGCACAATGATTAAAACGGATACAGAAATCAGAAGCATTATAGGCCTTGATAGTCTGTCTAATCTTAATGAGATACTTCTGCTTGATAATTCCGAAACGGAACAGCTTTCGGTTTGCGACCTTTCTGCTGTAATTCCTGAGCTTGACAACATTACAGAGGTGGATATTTCTCTTGGTCTTCCTGCTCAGAATATATATTATGTAGGTGCTCCGTATGAGGAAACGGCTCAGAGCGATGATGCCGAGGCTACTTCTACGATGTCGTTCAGGTCATCCTCTCGTGAGGTATCCCGTGAGGTTGTACCCTATGCTGAAGAAATCATTTACGATGATACGCTTTACAATGACGAAAAGATTGTTGAGAAGAACGGAATATTCGGAATTAAGGAAAGCACCTACGAAACGACCTATATTAACGGTGTTGAAAACACCAGAACTCTCGTTTTTGAGGAAATAATAAAAGAACCTGTTGCGAAGGTATACAGGGTTGGCACAAAGAAAAGAGCATCTGTAAAAAAGAATGTTGTAACAACTGACTCCCCTATGACACCGGGAAGCACTCCCGCGACACCTACAAAAACCTTTATTTATCCTGCATCCGGAACACTGACCTCCGGCTTTGAGGGCAGAAATCTTTTTGGTAAGTATGAATTTCACGGTGCGCTTGACATTGCAAACAAGGTTGGGACATCAATTGTGGCATCGGACGGCGGAACGGTAACATTCGCTGGAAAGTTCAGCACTTACGGTAATTGTGTGATTATCGACCATGGAGATGGTTATGAGACCCTATACGCACACCTTAACAAAATTTTTGTCAATGAGGGCGATGCGGTCGGTCAGGGCTGGAAAATAGGTGAAATGGGAAAGACCGGCAGAGTAACCGGCTCGCATCTTCACTTTGAAGTAAGAGTAGACGATGAGCGTGTTGACCCGATGGACTATCTTTCAAAATAAAACAAAACAATGTGGAAGAATCTCGATGAGGGATTCTTCTTTTTTTGATTTATGTAGTTATTTATATTGGGATATAGGTTGTTTGTTGAAATTTAAAGCAATTTTATGTGGCGAATATATTATCAAGACACAATGCTGTTCTCCCCTGTTATTTAAGATATTACAATACCTTTTCAAAGTGATTGATATAAAATGTATTCTGTGAAATGTTCCACGTGGAACGTGAATAAAGTGTTGTTTCACGTGAAACAATTTGTGCCCAGCCTTTTTGTGATAAAGGTTTTTGGTGACAGTTATAAAACTTAACACATCGGAATATACTTAAATTAAAGGGGTGAAAACCAATGGAATATCTGAGTTTCAACATAGATAAATCTAAAATGTGTAAGACGATAAATGCAACGAGAAAAGAAAATAACATAAATAAATGTGTTTACGGCGCAGAATATCCACCGCACATACGGAAGGTGGCTTATAAAAATACAGAGATTTTGCCGGATGATAGGATTGTAGATAAGGTTGTTGCCTGCGATTGCGCTGAATTTGCTGAAGGTCAAAAAGTGCGGGGCGGTATTCAGGGCTTTTTTTGCCTTGTGTTGTCCTTTGCGCTGCTGATTAGCGGAGTGTATCTTGCCAAAATTCCGGCACCGGAATATGTTGAAGATGCCGTGATGGCTCTTGTGAAAGTGGTGGAAAGTAAAGAAATTAAAGACGAAATCACCACAGCTGTCAGCGAAAAGGTTAAGGTCATCGGCGGAAAGCTGTTTGTTGATGCGGAGAGTGCGGAGAATTATAAGGATGTTGATGTGGTACTCCAGACCGAAAATAGTAGGTTTGCGGAAACTGTTCGTGATGTCGGCACTACGGAAAATGAAGGAAAATCTGACACAGGACTTTATGTGGCAAATATACAGGAACAGAATAACCAGCAGGCTGTGCAGGTAATCGGCAGAAATATGTCGCGGGGCAGCGATAAAATTTATCTTACTAATAGAACAGAGCTTGAATTCGACGGCGACAATCTTTTAGCAAGGGAATATCCTATAGAAAAAGTTGCTTTTACGAAAAACACAGAACCGCTTGTGCTAATTATTCATACCCACGGCACAGAGGCTTATATAAATACTGGCGACAGCGGTAATACAAGGTCGGAAAATACTGATAAAAATATTGTCAGAGTCGGCACTGAACTACAGGCGGTGCTTGAGTCCTACGGAATACCAACGATTCACAGCAAGACTATGCACGACAAGGAATCCTATGTAAATGCCTATGCGAGCTCAAAGAAAGAGGCTATGGAGTATCTGAAAAACTATCCATCTATAAAGTATGTTATAGATGTACACAGGGATGCTCTGGGTGCAAGTGGTGAAATACCTGTAAAAACATACGCAGAAATTAACGGCGAGCCTACGGCACAGCTTATGTTTGTTATGGGAACAAACGCCTCCGGCGGTGATCATCCGGATTATCTGGATAATCTTACTGTCGCAGCACATATTCAGGATAAGGCAAACGATTTGTTTCCCGGTCTTATGAGACCGCTTAATATAAGACCTATAATTTTCAATCAAAATCTTACTGACGGCTGTATGCTTCTTGAGGTCGGAAGCGATGCAAATACGCTCTCGGAGGCTCTTGAGGCTGTGCGTATGTTCGGACGGTGCTTTGCGGAAACGGTAATTGAATGATTGCTATGATACATTTAGGTATATGTGTCGTTGTAATGTTGTTCGTAATTTGAAACGAAATATAAAAAATGTAGTGTACGGAATGTGATATGGATAATACAGAATGACAATATGGGATAAACATTGTAGGGTCAGACAGCATCCATTGTTTTGTATTGTATAATAATTGTAGGGGCGGATATTATCCGCCCGTTTTTTTGAGACATGAAAACCGTATTATGCATTGGCGGATTGCTTTATATACTAACAAAAAATCCTGTTACTTCGCTTTAAAAAATTGTGGTATATATAATATAAATAATAAGGAAAGTTTTTTCGATTTTCGTGGTAGTTTTGCAGGAGTCCCATTTACCCCCCCTCAAGGAACAAATGTTCTTGCAAGGCTTGAGGTGATGCTGCGGAATATAAAAGGTAAATCTACCACTTTCAGAGATTTTATACAATTCGTTTTATTTGTCTTATTTGTACAATGTATTGTTTCTGCAAATTTGGTGAAATTGTTGCTTTTAAGGTTGGTGGAGCAAAAACAAAACATTTCTTTGTGATATAATTTTTAATACAAGTTGATGCAAATCTGTTTTTATAAAATGGAGTCGAGCAGGCGAATGATATTTGCCTACAATTTGTGTTGTTACAAAAGGGATGAATGGGTGGATGGTATTTGCCTACAATTTGTGTTGTTGCAAAAGGGATGAATCGGGCGGATAATATCCGCCCCTACGAAGAATGCAACGCGTTCTTTGAACGCTTTTGCAATCTTTCTGCTGTCAATGTATTATATTGTAGAAATGTGTATTTGTGTATACAAAACATACGGCAAAATGACCTAAAATAGGGAAAATTTTACCCTTTTACCATTATAGACGCATAAATTTCAAACGAAAGTTTAATAATAAGACGGTAAATTGTGAAAAACGAAAAAAACACTTGACAAATTGATTTTTATGGTGTAAAATCATAGAGTCGTATTGTGTGCAGTTTTGTTGTTGAAGCTGTATAATACTACGGATTTATCATTAAAAGAAGGAGGTACGGTAATGCCAACACTTAATCAGCTTGTCAGAAACGGACGTGCTCAGGTAACTTACAAATCTAAGTCCCCTGCGCTTCAGAAGGGTCTCAACTCCATTAAGAAGGTAGCTACAGACGCAAGCGCTCCTCAGAAGAGAGGCGTATGCACAAAGGTTGCTACAAAGACTCCTAAGAAGCCTAACTCCGCTATCAGAAAGATCGCAAGAGTAAGACTTACAAACGGTATTGAAGTTACAGCATACATTCCCGGTATCGGCCACAACCTTCAGGAACACTCTGTTGTTCTTGTAAGAGGCGGTAGAGTTAAGGACCTTCCTGGTGTGCGTTATCACATCGTTAGAGGTACACTTGATACTCAGGGCGTTGCAAAGAGAAATCAGTCCCGTTCCAAGTACGGTGCTAAGAAGGAAAAGAAGAAATAAGTCTTCTTAATTCTTAGCGTTTCACTAATGTGAAAATTGGTTTGTACTAAGGCATATCGTATCTTAAAATATAAGGTACAATCCTTGGTGCTGACGAAAATGCAGTCCGAATTTTTACGGACAATAGGTATTTATTCGAGTACCTGTGAATTCATTTTTTTATGAAGGAGGGAAGTATAGTGCCGAGAAGAGGTTCTGTACCGAAGAGAGACGTACTCCCGGATCCTATGTACAATTCTAAGCTCGTAACAAAGCTTATCAACAACATTATGTACGATGGTAAAAAGGGTGTAGCTCAGAAAATAGTTTATGACGCATTCGCAATCATCGAGGCAAAGGGTGAAGCACCCCTCGATGCATTCCAGAAGGCTCTTGAAAACATCATGCCTGTGCTTGAAGTAAAGGCTCGCAGAGTCGGTGGTTCAACATATCAGGTGCCGATCGAAGTAAGACCCGAAAGAAGACAGACTCTCGGTCTCCGTTGGCTCACAACATATTCAAGAGCTAGAGGAGAAAAGACAATGGCTGAAAGACTTGCAGGCGAAATTATGGACGCTACTGCAGGCGTAGGTTCAGCTGTTAAGAAGAGAGAAGACACACACAAGATGGCGGAAGCAAACAAAGCATTCGCACATTACAGATATTAATTTTTATAGGAGTTTCAAATGCCGAGACAAGTTTCACTTGAGCTTACCAGAAATATTGGTATCATGGCTCATATCGACGCAGGTAAGACTACGACAACTGAACGTATTCTTTATTACACCGGTAAAACATATAAAATTGGTGAGACGCACGAAGGCGGAGCAACTATGGACTGGATGGAGCAGGAACAGGAAAGAGGTATTACAATTACCTCTGCTGCTACAACTTGCTTCTGGAACGGTGCTGCAGGACAGTATCCTAAGCACAGAATCAACATCATAGACACCCCCGGTCACGTTGACTTTACTGTTGAAGTTCAGCGTTCACTTAAGGTTCTTGACGGTTCTATCACAGTTCTTTGCGCTAAGGGCGGCGTTGAACCCCAGTCGGAAACTGTATGGCGTCAGGCTGACGAATACAAAGTTCCGAGAATGGCTTACGTTAACAAGATGAACATCATGGGCGCAAACTTCTTCAGAGTTGTTGACATGATGAAGGAAAGACTCAAAGCTAACGCAGTGCCGATTCAGCTTCCTATCGGTAAGGAAGAAACATTTAAGGGTATTGTTGACCTTGTTCTTATGAAGGCTTATGTTTATACCAACGATATGGGTACAGACATTCTTGAACAGGATATTCCTGAAGATATGAAGGACCTTGCAGAAGAATACAGAGCAAACCTTATCGAACACATTGCGGAAACATCTGAAGAGCTTCTTGAAAAGTATATGGAAGGTGAAGAATTCACCGTTGCTGAAATCAAGGCTGCTATCAGAAAGTCCACAATTGAAAATACTATGGTTCCCGTTGTTTGCGGCACATCCTACAAGAACAAGGGTGTTCAGAAGCTGCTTGACGCAGTTATCGACTACATGCCTTCTCCTCTTGACGTTCCCGCAATCAAGGGTGTTGACCCGGATCTCGCTGAAGATGATGAAAACAATGTAATTGAAAGAAAGTCCAGCGACGACGAACCTTTTGCAGCTCTTGCATTCAAGATTGCAACAGACCCGTTCGTAGGACGTCTCTGCTTCATCAGAGTATATTCAGGTCACATCACTTCCGGTACTTCTGTTTACAATACTAACAAGAAGTCCCGTGAAAGATTTGGTCGTATCGTGCTTATGCACGCTAACCACAGAGAAGACGTTGATGAAATCTACGCAGGTGACATCGCAGCTATCATCGGTATCAAGAATACCACAACAGGTGATACTCTCTGCGACGAAAACCACCCCGTAATTCTCGAATCAAAGAACTTCCCGGAACCCGTTATCCGTGTTGCTATCGAACCCAAGACCAAAGCTGGTCAGGAAAAGATGGGTATCGCACTCTCCAAGCTTGCTGAAGAAGACCCCACATTCAAACAGTACACTGATGAAGAAACAGGTCAGACAATCATTGCAGGTATGGGTGAGCTTCACCTCGAAATCATCGTTGACAGACTTCTTCGTGAATTTAAGGTTGAAGCTA
>JAFWWX010000199.1 GCA_017517985.1 Clostridia bacterium
TCCGCCTGCTTTGCAGAGTCGTAATAGTGCTTGATGAGAAAACCTGAACTGACGGCAAATACAATGCTGAAAGCACAGATTATGGCAATATAGATTTTGTTTTTCATAGGTGTTTCCTTTCTCATATACAGAATAGGGCAAGGGTTATACACCCTCGCCCGGTTTGGTTGTCATCAGCTTATACAGTTTCGTATTCTTCGGGAACTTATTTGCAAACGGCACAAGCGAACTGCCGACCTTAATCAGTCCGTGTCCTGCGTCAACATTCGTGATATATGAAAGCTGGAGGTCGGAAATGTTAAGGAGCTTGGCAAGCTCAATTCTGTCGGTTGACGCCTGATTGAGCATAATCAAAAACTCGCTGTTTGCAAGCATAGTTCTTGCCGTATGGCTCTGCAAAAGGTCGTCCACATTCTGCGTAATGCCGGTGGCATAAGCACCGTACTTTCTCACACGCTTCCAAAGAGTAAACAGGAAGTTTGCGGAGTATTCGTGCTGGAACAGAAGATAGATTTCATCAATGAAGATGAATGTCTGCTTACCCTTAGCACGGTTCTGTGTAATACGGTTCAGAATAGAGTCAAGGACAACAAGCATACCGATAGGCATAAGCTGCTTGCCGAGGTCAAGAATGTCATAACAGATAAGTCGGTTATCCGTATCAACATTGGTCGGCTTTGCGAAGGTATTCAAAGAGCCGTGTGTAAACAGCTCGATAGCAAGGGCGATTTCTTTTGCTTCCGGCTCGTCCTGTTTCAAAAGCTCCGCACGGAAGTCCTGCAAAGTAGGAACTGTGCCGGTATAACCTCTCTGCTGATAGTCTCGGTAAACGCTCGCCGTACAACGGTCAATGATAGACTTCTGCTTTGCTCCGAGGTTTGTGCCGCCGATAAGCTGTTCGCAAAGGGACATAATGAACTCGGATTTCAGGATAACCGGGTTTGCACCGTCGCCGTATTCCTTGTTCATATCCATTGCATTGATATGGCTCGGAGAAGTAGCGGAAATATTGATGATTTCGCCGCCGAGAGCCTTTACAAGCTGCGAATACTCTCGCTCAGGGTCTATGATAATAACATCTGCGTTGGAGGAAAGAATGATATTTTCAATCTCTCCCTTTGCCGCAAAGGATTTACCGCCGCCGGATACGCCGAGAATAAAGGAGTTACCGTTGAGTAGCTGTCTGCGGTCGGCAATAATCATATTTTTACTGATGACATTCTGACCGTAGTAAATGCCGTTTTCGTGGTAAATGTCCTGAACCCTGAACGGAATAAAGACCGCAAGGCTTTCTGTGGTAAGGGTTCTGAATGCGTCAATCTTGCGTGTTCCAAAGGGCATAGCCGTATTCAGTCCGTCCATCTGCTGATACTTGAGAACGGCAAACTGGCACAAATGCTTTCTTGCCGTAGTAAGCAGAGCTTCGGTGTCGTTATCAAGCTGTTCTTTGGAGTCCGCAGTATGAACCATAGTGAGTACAGCGAACATCATTCGCTGATCACGAGTGGTAAGGTCATCAAGGAACTCCTTCATTTCCTTTTTCTGCTGTTCCATATCATACGGAACGGTAGCAGAAAAGTTATTGTTCTGATTCTGCTTTCTCTGCCAGTTGGTTATATTCGTCTCAACCCCAAGCAGTCTGCTCTCTGCTTCTCGCACCGCTTCATCGGTAGGAACAGGTACGATGTCAATGGACATCATCAGATTGCGGTTCAGGTCGGTAAGCTCAGCTACCATACTGTCCTTGATATAGGAAGCGTACTCACGAAGAAAAAGGACTCTCCCGTAACGGTTTCCCATTTTGAAGTAGTCCTTTTCAAATTCCATTGTATCCGGGCAAACATAATCCTTGAAATCGTGTCCCTTTTTTCTCGTTTCCTTAATATTGAAGTGGTAGGCGGTTTCCTCACCGACACGGAAGAAATCGTGGACAATTCTCAGCCTTTCATCGGTTTCAAGCTCCACACATTTGCTTCCGAGTCTTGCAAAGTGGGCAATCAGGTCAGCACCGACACGGGCAAAATAGGTTCTTGCGTCCTCCACGCTCTTTTTGTTAATGGAGATAGTAACATACTTATCCTGAACGATTGCATTTGCACCGGTCGCCTTGTCGAGAAGCATTTTGTTATATTCCTCTCGGTAAACATCAAGCTCATCGCCGGTTTCGGGGATAAGAATGGTTTTCTCAAAGTCCAAACGGTTAAGCCGTCTGTTGTTGATAGTCAGCTTTGTAGTAGCTCCGCTGTCAAGAGAGTTGAGAAGCTCGGAGTATTCAAGGAACATTGCTTCCTTGTCCTCACGGCTTGCTACGGCAAAGTTAATATCCGTGAACTTGAAGCTCTTGGAATACTTGTCCTTGCCCACACGGAAAATGCCGTCATCATAGATTGCGGTAATGGGAATACAATCCTGTACGCCCTTTGGTACTACAAACTTTTCTTTGTCCTGCTTTAACAGGTTCGTAAGGGTTTTAATCATTGTTCTTGTATGCCTCCTTTTGCATAAAAAAATCGCCACTTAATTAAGTGACGATAAAAATTAGTGTTGTTAAGTTTTAATCCCAGTGCTTTCTTGAGTTATAAACATTGTTTACAGCTTCAATATAACAAATAAACGAAGAATGGTTATAGTCATTTGAGGTCAAATACTTGTTTTTTATTCTTTTGTACTGTTCTCTGACTAATGCCCATTTGCCTTTGCTTTTAATATAATCAGCCTTTTCTTTGAGTCGCCTTGAATTAGGTGCTTGATTCCAAAAATACTTATCATAATAAGAAAAGCCTGTTTTTTCGTGAATTAAGCGGTGATAATTGCCGTCAACATCCTCACAGACAATACAGACATCTATTGAAAAATCTGTATCATTGCCCTGAGTGAAACAGCGCTTCTCCGTAGTTAGTGATGATGTTGAATCTTCACAGTCATTCCATCCGTGTTTCCGAAGAACCGTATTAAAAGCCTTTCTGACACACTCCTTGATGTTTCTACAATCCTCCCAGTCATCTATTCTCGTGATTTCAAGGTTATAGTCCAAGTCAATAGGTCTGTTGGCATTTTGCATTATTAGATTTTTTGCACCGCTCCCCACAAGGTAGAATGAAGCACCAATGTCATATTCTTCTTTCAATGTGTGACAAAGGTCTTGCATTATATCTCCACAAAGAGAACGCATACGGCTCAGAAATTGTTTGTCATTTACATACTCGTACATAGTAAAACTCCTTTCTTCCCAAGCCGTCCATTCAGCTAATGCTAAATCATATTATTATAATTAAACAATGCTTACTTGTCAATCCCGAAAAACTGTTCAATTTTCCTTTTTGATTTTTTGTTTTTGTTCGATTGTCGATTTCATCAATTCGTAATAGGTGTTGGTGGAATGAAAAACCAGCTTTTTCGGCATAAGGAACTCGGACTTAATCCACGCCCATATAAATTTCTCAGCTGTCATTCCGTTGTATTTCACAAAGCCTAGAGCCGCAAAAGGGGCAGCTCCCAAAATGCACACCCACGATACGGTTTCTGTTCCAAGGTACGGTTTTAAGAGAAAGTAAAGTCCTACCGCTACCGCACAGGCGAGAACAGAAAAAATGAACTGTCTGAGCGACAGTCCAAAAAACATTGACTCTGTATAGTTTCGTATCTCTCGGTTAATTTTGACTTCCATCAAAAGCTCCTTTCTCTGCGATATGCCTGTTTTGCGTGACGGATTTCATCAGAGCAGACGCAGGCGTCCGCAAGGCAAATTACATTGCCGTTTTTCTTTCCTCCGTAGTACACACAATATTTGCAGTCGCAGTCGGCAGGCGTATAGCCCTGCCATCTATCGTTATTTTTCTTGTTTTTCTTCATCAGAGAACCTCCCGTTATAAGCCCATCATTTCACGGATAATTCGGTCGCTCATCTTTACTGCACCGACAAGCACAAGCATATTGAATACCAGTTCGCCGATATATGCCCATACCTGAGTAACGGCTGCTGCGTCAGGGTTTACTACCGGCGGCGTAGAAGCAAATAGGGAGAAGATGATACAAGCAAGTACAATTACTGCTCCCTCAAGCAAAACGGCACAGTAGCTCTTTATAAAGCTCTTACCCACA
>JAFWWX010000200.1 GCA_017517985.1 Clostridia bacterium
TAGCAGCTCTCAAGGACGGAGAAGCAGTTCTTCTTGAAAACGTAAGATTTGATGCAAGAGAAACAAAGAACAACCCTGAATTTTCCAAGGCGCTTGCAGAATTTGCAGATCTTTATGTAAACGATGCATTCGGTTCTGCTCACAGAGCACACTCCTCCACAGCAGGCGTTACAGAGTTCGTTGAAGAAGCAGCTTGCGGATACCTCATTCAGAAGGAACTTGAGGTTATGGGCGGAGCTCTTGCAAATCCCAAGAGACCTCTTGTTGCAATTCTCGGCGGTGCTAAGGTTTCTGACAAGATCGGTGTTATTGAAAACCTTATAGATAAGGTTGACACACTTATCATTGGTGGTGGTATGGCATACACATTCTTCAAGGCTCTCGGCTATGAAATCGGTACTTCCATTTGCGAAGATGACAAGGTTGAGCTTGCAAAGTCTATGATGGATAAGGCAAAGGCAAAGGGCGTAAACTTCCTTCTCCCCATCGACAATCTTGTAGGTCTTGAATACAACGAAAACACAGAATTTAAGGCGTGCAACTCCGATTCTATCCCTGAAGGTTGGATGGGTCTTGACATCGGTGAAAAGACAAGAGAAGTTTTTGCAAATGCAATAAAGGGTAGCGGAACAGTTATCTGGAATGGTCCGATGGGCGTTTCTGAATGGGACAACTTCGCAGGCGGTACAATTGCAGTTGCAACAGCAGTTGCTGAAAGTGGTGCTATTTCCATCATTGGCGGTGGTGACTCTGCTGCAGCTTGTGAAAAGCTTGGCTTTGCAGATAAGATGACACACATCTCCACAGGTGGCGGTGCATCTCTTGAATTCCTCGAAGGCAAGGATCTTCCCGGTGTATCTGCGCTTAACAATAAGTAATTGATTTTATCTTCGGCGGCGGAGTATATCTGTCGCCGAAATATATAAATTCGGAAATTTGAAAGGATAGTTTGAAATGAATAACGCAAAAAGAAGAACAGTTATCGCGGGTAACTGGAAAATGAATAAGACTCCCTCGGAAGCAGCAGCATTTGTAAAGGAGCTTGCTCCTATGGTAGCAGGCAAGGACAACTGTGACATCGTTGCATGTGTTCCTTTCGTATGTCTTCCTGCGGCGCTTGAAGCTGCAAAGGGCACAAATGTAAACATCGGTGCGCAGAATGTTCACTTTGAAAAGAACGGTGCTTTTACAGGTGAAATATCCGCTGATATGCTCCTTGACCTTGGAGTAAAGTATGTTATCATCGGTCATAGTGAAAGAAGACAGTACTTCGGTGAAACAAATGAAACTGTTAACAAGAGAGTACTTGCAGCTCTTGAAGCAGGACTTAAGGTTATTCTCTGTATCGGCGAACTTGAACTCGAAAGAGAACAGGGAATCACAGCTGAAACTCTCGGTCTTCAGACAAAGATAGCTCTTCTCGGTGTAACAGCAGAACAGCTTAAGAATGTAATTATCGCATATGAACCTGTATGGGCAATCGGCACAGGCAAGGTAGCGACAGACGAACAGGCTGACGAGGCTTGTGGCATTGTAAGAGATACAGTTGCAGCTCTCTACGGCAAGGATGCTGCAGAAGCAACAACAATCCAGTACGGCGGTTCAATGAACGCTAAGAACTGTGCAGGACTTCTTGCAAAGACAAATGTTGACGGCGGTCTTATCGGCGGTGCTTCTCTTAAGTCTGCTGATTTTACAGTTATTGTTGATGCAGCTCAGTAATTAAGTTTTAAAAAGTATGAGGCTTCCTTTAAAAGGGAAGCCTCATTTTTGTAGTTTGCGATTTTACCGATTAAAAGTTCTGGTTATTTCTGGAATTCTGAGAGTTGTTGTTCTGAGAATTGTTCTGGCTGTTTCTGGAATTCTGAGAGTTGTTCTGGTTGTTGCTCTGGGGGTTGCTCTGTCTGTTCTGAGAATTGCTGTTCTGCTGTTTGTTCTGAGAGTTGTTTTTTACATTGTTCTTATCTGACATTTTTAAAATCCATCCTTTCATTGATGTGATAGTATTTTGACCGGATTTTATAATATTATACACACTAATTTCTGCTTGACATAAATTGCAAATTTTGATAAAATTATAAAAAATTGAAAGGCTTTTAAAATAAAAATATGCAGATTTATCCTTTGAAGCTTTGTGCTGTACTTAAAGATGCAATCTGGGGAGGGAATAAGCTCTCCGGAAAATACGGATTTGGAAGTCCAGGCAAGAATATCTCCGAGGCATGGACACTTGCGCTTGGGAATGACGGAATAAGCATAATAGAAAACGGAGAGGCTGCGGGAATGTCTCTTTTTGAATATGCTGGAATTGTGGGTATGGACAAGCTGTGCGGAGAAAAGTATGCAGGTAAAAATCCTTTTGAATTTCCGCTTCTTGTAAAGCTGATTGATGCTCGTGATGCACTTTCTATTCAGGTTCACCCGGATAATGAATATGCACTGTCTCACAGTATGACCTCTGGAAAAAGTGAAATGTGGTATGTAATTGATGCAGAGCCGGGAGCAGAGATTGTTTTAGGACTTTCAGCCGGCACAGATATAAATTCTCCTGAATTTAAAACAGCACTTTACAATGACAATGGCAACATTACAAAATATCTCAATTATACGAAAACGAAAAAAGGCGACATATGGTATATCCCTGCCGGAATGGTTCACTCAATCGGGAAAGGGGTTCTTGTTGCTGAAGTACAGCAGAACTGCAATATAACCTACCGAATTTACGACTATGGACGGAACGGAATAGACGGAAATCCCAGAGAGCTTCACTTTAACAAGGCGATGGAAGTTATAAAAACCGACTTCTCAACCGACCACTCAATCGGAGGCGGACTTTTGCCTGATATTACGGGAATGCCGGTAAAAGTTATAGAATCAAAGTATTTTAGTGTATCAAAACTAATTTTGTCGGGCGAATCTTTTAATTTTGGGAATATGCCTATGACACATATACTTTGTCTTGACGGTGAAGGACGGCTTGAGTATACCGATAAAAACGGAAATAAAATTGCACTCGATATATCAGCTTCCGAAAGTATACTTGTTCCGGAAAGCTTTGGCGGATTTACTCTCTGTTCCTATACTGAGGCGGAGTTTCTGCTTTCTAGCATATAAGACGGAGATTGATACATTTTTAACCGGATTGTGACAATATACGAAAATTCAGGAAAATAATAATTTAAATCGTCAAATCGCACCTTGAAATAAGGTGCGATTTTTGCTATAATCAAAGTGTTAAAATAATTGAAAGGGAAGGTACATATTATGTCCGAAACCAAAAAACAGTCCTTCTTTGCAAGGAAAAACATTATTTTTTCACCAAAGCTCTACTTTGTTGATTGTATGAGCAGTCTTGCACTTGGACTCTTTTCAACATTACTTATAAGTACGATTTTTTCAACAATAGGAGAATACCTTGCGTCAGTAGCGGTGCTTTCTGATATTGGTGATTTTCTAAATCACGCTGCAACATTTGCAAAAACAGCAACAGGCGTTGTGCTTGGAATTGCCGTTGCCTATTCCCTGAAAGCTCCTCCGCTAGTGCTTTTCAGTGCAGGTGTAGTAGGTCTTTGTGGAAACGACCTTGCGACGTTGTTTGCCGTTGACGGCGTTGAAAAATTAATCTCTGCAGGTCCTGCAGGCGCTTTTATAGTAACTATTATAGCCGTTGAGATAGGCAAGATGGTATCCAAGGAAACAAAAGTGGATATTCTCGTTACACCTACCGTTACAATATGTGTGGGCGTTCTTGCCGCAAAGCTGATGTGTCCTGCGATTTCCGTTCTGATGTACTGGCTGGGTAATTTTGTAAATACTGCAACCTATGCACAACCCTTTGTTATGGGAATAATTATTTCTGTCGTTGTGGGTATTGTACTTACACTTCCGATTCCCTCTGCAGCTCTCTGTGCTATGATTGGCATAACCGGTCTTGCGGGCGGTGCGGCAACGGTTGGTTGCTGTGCGCAGATGGTAGGCTTT
This sequence comes from Clostridia bacterium, assembly GCA_017517985.1. The sequence continues at coordinate 3,982 of JAFWWX010000200.1, forward strand.
GCAGTAATTTCTTTCAGAGAAAATAAATGGGGCGGAATTGTAGCACAAGGTCTTGGAACAAGTATGCTTCAGATGGGAAATATTGTAAAGAAGCCAATAATCTGGCTTCCTGCAACGCTTGCAGCGGCAGTGGTCGGACCTATTTCGACACTTGTGTTCAAGCTCGAATGTAGTAGTACATCTGCAGGTATGGGTACTTGCGGAATGGTAGGTCCTCTCGGAATATTTGCAGATATGGGCTTTAAAAATGCAACCGCATGGATTGGGGTTGTGGTATGCTGTATCATACTCCCTGCAATTCTTTCCGTTGTCTTTAACGAGATACTCATAAAATTGGGAATTGTAAAGACAGGCGACTATAAGCTTGATCTTTAAGATGAATAAAAATACCGGGTAGCAAAATATATGCTGCCCGGTAAATTTATTTGTAATTTTTCATTTTAGCATATCCGCATTTTCTGCAGAGTTTCTCTTTTACATTCTTTTCGATAAAGGATTGCCGTAAATTTTTTGCTCTATCAGAATCAAGGATGTATGAGAGTGGCGTGGTGAAAATGTTTCCGAGATTTATACTTCCGTCTGCATCGAGACAGCAGGGGACAACTGTACCGTCACACAGAACACCTATCTGGTCACGAAGTCCATAGCAGGAATGGTTCCCGCCAATGTCTTCAGCGTCAATATCAGGCCATTCAAAGAGATTTCCCCATTCAAGAAATAGCTTGTCCCGTATCTTGTAACCGCTGTATATTTCCTGCCATTTACTGTTGTCGTTTTCGTCAAAGCTTTGGTGCATCTTTTTAATAATCTCGTCGTTGAGACTGTCAAGACCACCACAGTTCCAAAGTCTAAGTACAGAAATAATACCTCTTTGCGATGCTTTTCTACAGAAATCAAAACAACTGTCGAGATAACTTTCAAGACTTTCGCACACACTGTTTGCCTCGTATGAATGAAGAGAAATGCTGACCTTGTGAAGTGCAGGGGAGGATAGCAGTGTGTCTGCGCATTTATCAAGAAGTGTACCGTTGGTTGTGAGAATTACACGGAATCCAAGATTTTCAGATATTTTCAGAAATTCAGAAAGGTCCGGATGCAAAAGCGGCTCGCCCATAAGGTGAAAATAAAGGTAATCTGCAAAGGGACGAAGTCTTTCTGCAGCTATTCTGAACTCCTCTGTGCTTATAAATTTCGGCTCTCTTTTTGTTCCGTGACAGAAGGAACAGGAAAGATTGCAGACATTTGTTATTTCAAGAAATGCTTTGTTCGGCATATAGTCTCCAAAATATAGTATTTGTTGTATTATACATTATTTTTAGAAGAATTGCAAGTGTAAGCAAAAATTTAATCTGTATAAAACCCATAAACGAAGTAGGAATATGAACAAAAAAGCTCCGTCGTTATTAAATTTGATACAAAAAAGTCTTGAATTTGTTTATGTAATATGGTAGTATATGTATGAGGCGGAGGATTTTAACATATATGTCTTTGAGAAACTATGTTATACTCCCAAATAATAATTTTGCATTTTGCTTTTAACGGAGGATACTACTATGACAGACAGAATCAGAAGATTTTTAAACGACTCCAACAATAAAGTACATCACAAATACAGAAAATCCTTTGATACAGCACTTGTAGAGCAGTACAGAAGTCTCAAGACTCCCACAGAAAGAATGGCAAAGAGACTTGAACTTGTACTTGCATCTGAAACACCTGTGGTTGATAAAGAGGCAAAAATTGTTCTTCTTAGAACTGTACACGATATTCCCTCTATTTTTACCGATGAGGAATATGAAGCAATCCACAAGGATCACTATTTCCATGAACTTGGTTACCTTTCAAATCTTTGTCCGAACTATGCTAAGGTTATAAAGATTGGCTTTAGCGGTTTGCGTGCTATTATTGACGAAAAGTACGACAGCGCTGATGCTGACGGAAAGCTTCTTTATGATGCAGTAAGAAAAGAACTTGATGCAGTAACAGATCTCATGGCAAGATATAAGGCTGAAGCAGAAAAGGTTGGTAATACAGTTGTAGCTGATATTCTTTCAAGAATTCCCGAAATGCCTGCAACAAGCTTTAATGAAGCACTTCAGTTCTTTAGAATACTTCACTACACACTCTGGGCAGAAGGTACATATCATAATACAATCGGTAGATTTGACCAGTTTATGTACCCTTACTTTGCGGCAGATATTGCAAAGGGAGTGCCTGAAGAAGAACTTTATGAACTTATCTGTGAGTTCTTTATTTCCTTTAACATCGACTCTGATAAGTATGTTGGTGTACAGCAGGGCGATAACGGTCAGTCAATGATGCTTGGCGGTGTTGACAGAAACGGAAACGACGCTTATAACAGACTTTCCGAACTTTGTCTTGAAGCCTCCGGTGAGCTTCTTGTAATTGACCCGAAGATAAATCTCCGTGTTGACAAGAACACACCTCACGAGAGATATGTAAAGGGCACACATCTTACTAAAGCAGGACTTGGATTCCCCCAGTACTCCAATGATGACATTGTAATTCCCGGACTTGTAGACCTTGGTTATTCTCTTGAGGATGCCCGTGATTATGCCGTTGCCGCTTGCTGGGAGTATATTATTCCCGGTGTTGGTATGGATATTGCAAATATTAATGCAGTATCCTTCCCGAAGGTTGTTACAAGAACAATTGATAAATACCTTGTTGGCTGTCCGGATATGGAAACTTTCGTTGCACACTTCAAGAACGAAGTTATGGCGGAATGTGATGCTATTGAGAAAGATCTTCATAACCTCTATATCTTCCCGTCACCCTGGATGTCCACAATTATGGATAACTGCATTGAAAACGGCAGAGATGTAACACTTGGCTCAAAGTATAATAACTTTGGTATTCACGGAACAGGTATCGCCTGCGCGACAGACTCCCTTGCTTCAATTGATCTCCATATATTTAAAGATAAGGATGTTGACGCAACCGAACTTATAAAGGCAACAAAGGCAAACTTTGAAGGCTACGAAACACTCAAGACTCAGCTCCGCTACGGAACACCCAAAATGGGTAACGATAACGATGATGTAGATAAGTACTCCGTAATGATACTCGATACCTTTGCAGATTGCCTTAAGGGCGGAGTGAACGAGAGAGGCGGTATCTACAGAGTAGGAACAGGCTCCGCTATGTTCTACCTCTGGCACGCAGCTGCGATTGATGCAACTCCCGACGGAAGAGGCAAAGGTGAACCTTTCGGTACAAACTATTCTCCCAACCTTTTCTCAAAGGTTGACGGACCTATGTCAGTTATTAAGTCCTTCACAAAGCAGAATCTTTCAAGAACCATCAACGGCGGTCCTCTTACAATGGAATTCCATCAGGATCTGTTTAATACCGATGAAGGAATTGAAAAGACAGCAAGCCTTGTTGAAGCATTTATCAATCTTGGTGGTCACCAGATGCAGCTCAATGCCGTAAACAGAGATGTACTTAAAGACGCACAGAAGCACCCTGAAAACTATAAGAATCTCATTGTTCGTATTTGGGGTTGGTCAGCATACTTCTGCGAGCTTGATAAGGAATATCAGGACCACGTAATCGCAAGACACGAATATGCGCTTGATTCACAGATGTAATTAAACAGGTAATAATTATAAAACAGACTGCACCCAAAATGCAGTCTGTTTTTGAAAGTGCTTAAAAATTCTACAAAGGGGATTTATACAATGAATCGTATTTTAAAGCAATACAAAGTATCACCCTCGGTCTTGAAAGCAGACACAGAAAACGAAATTTGCATAAGTGCATACGACGGTAATTTCCTGTTTTTTGATGATGTTGAATATATAGTCACAGTATTTCCGCAGGATGTAAGTGATGTACCGAATACAGCGGAGAACAAACTGCGTGATTATAATAAAGCAAGAAGCAGTATGCGTGTAAAACCTGAAAAAGGCGTACTTAAATTTAAATATTTCTTCAAAGGCGAACAGATGTGGCGTATACACGTGTGTTCGACAGATTATGAAAAGCATCAGCCGGAAATATATAACCATTACCGTAACAATTGGAAAGGTTGTATACATTATCCCCAGGATGGTATACATATAAGTGTTTATTCCCTTTATGATGATTTGTACGGAAGAAGGGTACAAAAGGGTGACCTTCACGTTCATACAAATATGTCAGACGGAAGTGAAAGCCCGGAGTTTGTGTGTTCAAACTATCGAAAAGCGGGACGTGACTTTCTGGCAATAACAGACCATAATCTTTTTAATGTTTCAAAGGAAGTAGCGACAAAGCTTTCCTTTGCAAAGAATTTTACCATACTTCACGGAGAAGAAGTGCATAACGGTTACTGCGGTAATTTCCACATGGTGAATATCGGAGGAAATTACAGCGTTAACGATATTTATATAAACACTCCCGAAAAAGCAACAGAGGAAGCAAAGCTCCTTGAAGGAAGTGTAGATGTTCCGGAAAATGTTGATAAAAAAGAATATCTTGACAGAGTATGGCTGTACCGTGAAATAAAAAAGAGTGGGGGATATGCAATCTTTCCGCATCCTTTCTGGAATATTGGTTACAATCACGTTTCCTCAAAAATGACCTATGAGATTCTCAAGAACGGACTTTGCGATGCTTTTGAAGTCCTGGGCGGTTGTACGCCTATGGGTAATAATTTACAGCTTGCTTTGTATAATGATGTAAGAGCAAGCGGACATTTGATTCCCATAGTAGGCTCGACCGACTCTCATACAGTTCTTTCCGGTGAGCATACAAACCAGTATACAATAGTGTTTGGTGATGATATACTTCAAAGTATATCTGAATTTTACAGTGTTGCGGTTGAATCCCGCGCAGGAGAAAACCAAAGGGTTTACGGTTCATACAGACTTTCCGCGTACGCACATTTTCTCATAAATAACTATTTCCCTGTACACGATGAGCTCTGCTCCCTTTCAGGTATGCTTATGGAACAGTATCTGGTATATTCAAACCCGTGCAAAGCAGAAATAGAAAAGGCGGAAGATGCAATTTCGCAGTATAGAAAAGATTTCTTTGGATTTTAACAGACAAAGTATATTTAACATATAGATAAAACCCCCGAACTGTATTGCTTGTGCAGTTCGGGTTTTAAATTTGTTTATATTTTCAATTGTATTTTTTTGTTATATTTTACTGTCGATTGCTCCCGAAATATAACAAGAGCGGGGGATTTTCCTCCACTCTCATAAGTATATTGTCATTAATCAAGATAATACATATTTTAAGATTGATTGCTTTTTTGATTACTTCTCATCGTCAAAGCCAAAAAAATAGTTACAATAGCACTTGCTGTTGAAGCAAAAAATGCTGTTAGAAAAACGCCGTTCAGTTGCCATATAGGCGTTAAGATAAAAAGAAATCCTATCGGGAACACAAGCGTACCAAATAACGAGGTAAGCAAGGAACGAACAGGTCGTTCAAGTGCCGTAAAGAAAGATGAAAAGCACATATCTACCCAACCCGTAATATACGAGAGTGAAAACAACTTCAATCCAATTATGCTGACGGCTAAAAGACTAGTATCTTCTGGTTTTACAAACAAAGGAGCAACATATTCACCAACAAACATCATAAACAACAATGATGCCGCAGAAAGCACGATTGAGCCGAGAATGATGCGTTTGAAAATGGCTTTGACTTTGTTCATAAGTCCTGTGCCGTAGCAATAACTAATAGCAGGTTGAAGAGCATCACACATACCGAACACAAGCATACCGATGATGCTATCAACATACATAATAACTGAAAATGCTGCTAATCCAGTTGTCCCGCCATATTTGAGAAGAAAGAAATTATATGCGACCGACATAATTGATACCGAAATATTGCTAAAGAATTCACTGGAGCCGTTAGCAAGGATACGGAAGAATACAGATAAAGACACTTTGCCTTTAATATAGTACAAATCCATTCTTTTCCCACAGAATAACCACAGTGTGATAACGGAACCAAGCACCATAGCAACACAACTTGTAAAAGCGGCCGCCCAAACACCTTGCTTGAGAAAAACTATCAAAATCACGTCAAGTCCAATGTTAAGCACCTGTGTGCCTATTCCAAGCCACATACTAAGTTTTTCTTTTCCACATACACGAAGGTAGTTATCGGTGGCGTGATATATCGGTATCAATGGCGAGAATATAGCATAAACACGAAGATATATGATAGCATACTCAATTGCTTGCTCGGTAGCACCAGGAGCAAGAAATCGTACAAACGATTCAGCGAAAGTCAAGCCAAACACACCGATAACACAAGACAATAGGAATATAAACTTGAGAGAATAGGTAAAGACACGTGATGCTTCCTCTCTGTTTTTTTCGCCGAGCAGTACAGATATTCTTACCGAAGCGCCAGTCGCAACCATATTAGAAAACGCGAATACAATCATAATGACAGGCATTATCAAATTGACGGCGGCAAGTGCCCCTTCACCAATAAAACGACCAACGAACAATCCATCAGCAATCTGATAGAGCGCACCAAACGCCATAGTTATCATAGATGGCACAGCACATCTAAAGAACAACTTTGTCGGAGATAACTTTTCGAAAATCTCAGAATCCATATAAACCTCCTAAAAATAAAAATACTCGGTCATTACTTTTAAGTAATAACCGAGCTCACTCGACATCTTATCTGACAGGCGGCCTGCAAGTTTGACACTTACTATCCCCTACACTACGGTGTACTGTCCTCCGATGACTTATTTTTTTATTTATTATACCACAAGTTTATGAATAAATCAATACCTCTTGAAATATTCATAACTTTATGATACAATAAAAACGTAATCAATAGCACCTAATGGCAAGATTTTCGTTCAACAATTACCGATTCGGTCAATGCTGACCGAGAAAAAGGTTGTAAAGACCAATATTAAGAGTGTCAAAGGGGCTATTTAGACCTGTTGATTCGTAATGAATTGATGTAATTTTAGATTGATATAATAATAAACCCACAGATTAATTTCTGTGGGTTTTGTATACTTTTAAATTAAAGAAGTCTTACTTTATAACCCTAACTCTCGCAACGCCATCAATAGCAGCAAGTTTTGCAACTGCAGTGTCGGAAATGTCGCCTGCGATTTCAACAAGAGTATAAGCGTTGTCCTTCTTTGATGCATTTGCCATATTGATAATATTGATGTTTTCAGAAGCAATAACATCAGTAATCTGCTGGAGCATCGAGGGAACATTCTTGTTAAGAATTGCAATACGAACATTGCCTGTAGCAGGAAGACTTACATTGGGGTAGTTTACGGAGTTCTTGATATTACCAAGCTCGATAAAATCACGAAGCTCAATTGCTGCCATAACAGCACAGTTGTCTTCGGATTCGGGAGTGGATGCACCAAGGTGAGGAATTGTAACAATTCCGGGAACACCAAGTACATCTTCTGTGGGGAAGTCAACAACATAGGATGCAACCTTTCCTGTTTCAAGAGCTGCCTTGAGATCGTCAGCGTTAACAAGATCTGCTCTTGCGAGGTTGAGGATTCTTACTCCGTCTTTCATTGTTGCAATAGTGTTTGCATTTATCATACCCTTTGTTGTGGGAGTTGACGGAACGTGAATGGAGATGTAGTCGCACTTTTCAAAGATTTCTTCGTTAGTAGCTCTCTTTACGCCCTTTGAAAGAGACCAAGCTGCTTCAACTGTAAGATAGGGGTCGCAGCCGTATACTTCCATACCAAGGTCAAGTGCCGCATTTGCAAACATAGCACCGATTGCACCAAGACCGATAACGCCGAGCTTCTTGCCCATAATTTCGGGACCTACATAAGCGCTCTTGCCCTTTTCAACAGCCTTTGCAACATCTTCACCGCTTCCCTTTAAGCTTTGCGCCCAGTTGATACCGTCAACAATTTTACGGGAAGCAAGGAAAAGCGCACATACAGCAAGTTCCTTAACAGCGTTTGCGTTTGCTCCGGGAGTGTTGAAAACTACAATACCAGCATCAGAGCACTTGTCAATCGGAATATTGTTTACACCTGCACCTGCACGAGCGATAGCAACAAGCTTATCACCAAAGGTCATATCGTGCATAGCTGCAGAACGAACCATAATAGCATCGGGATTTTCTGCTTCAAGAGCAACATTGTATTTAGCATTGTCAAGAAGATCAGTACCGCAAGCGGCGATCTTGTTAAGCATCTGAATATTGTACATAATGGAAAGTTCCTTTCGTTAATTGTGATTATTAATTAAAAAAAGGCGTGAATATCGTGAATACCCACGCCCTTATGATTTTCGTCTTAAATTTATGCGTTTTCAGCTTCAAACTTCTTCATAAATTCAACAAGTGCAATAACTCCTTCGGTAGGCATTGCGTTGTAAATTGAAGCTCTCATACCGCCAACACTTCTGTGTCCCTTTACATTTACAAAGCCAGCTTCAGCTGCTTCCTTGCAGAACTTCTTGTCAAGGTCAGCATCACCTGTAACAAAGGTTACATTCATCATAGAGCGGTAGTCCTTTTCTGCAACAGCTTTGAAGAGTTTTGAGTTATCAAGGAAGTCATAAAGGATAGCAGCCTTCTTTTCATTGATTTCCTTCATCTTTTCAAGACCGCCAAGTTCCAGAACCCACTTGAATACAAGACCTGCAACATAGATAGCATAGCAGGGGGGAGTGTTGTACATAGAATCGTTGTCAGCCATTTCCTTCCAGTTGAGCATTGTGGGAGTATCTTCGCGCTGATTTCCGAGAAGATCTTCACGAACAATAACAACTGTAAGACCGGAGGGGCCCATATTCTTCTGCGCGCCTGCGTAGATAACGCCGAACTTTGTAACATCAACAGGTTCGGAGATGATGCAGGAGGACATATCGGCAACAAGTGTCACATCGCCTGTTTCGGGAACTTCGGGATACTTTGTACCGAAAATTGTGTTGTTGTAGCAAACGTGAACATAGTCTGCGTCGGGGCGAACCATATCCTTTGTAATCTTGGGGATATATGTAAAGTTCTTATCTTCAGAAGAAGCGATAAGCTTAATGTCACCATACTTCTGTGCTTCCTTGTAAGCCTTCTTTGAGAACTGACCGGAAACAACATAGTCAGCCTTGCCGTTCTTTAAGAGATTGAGCGGAACGGAAGCGAACTGTGTTGATGCACCGCCCTGAAGGAAGAGCACCTTGTAGTTTTCGGGGATGTTCATAAGCTTGCGAAGATTAGCCTCTGCCTCTTTGATGATTGCTTCATAAACGGGAGTTCTGTGGCTCATCTCCATAACGGACATACCGCTTCCACCGAAATCTGTCATCTCAGATGCTGCCTTTTCAAGAACGGAAAGGGGAAGCATGGAAGGGCCTGCTGAAAAATTATAAACTCTGCTCATTGGTAAATACCTCCATATATGTGTTTGGTTTTGTTGTAGTAAAGTGATTTACAACTTAAACCTCTTTTAATAACTGATTGATTTTATTCAGTCAATGAAGGTATTATACATCAGAAACATTTTTTTGTCAATAGAATCAGATATGCATATGTTACTTTCTTGCATTGTGACAGCAAATTAACAATAGGAGTGGATAAAATTTGGCGATGTAGTACAAAACGAAACATAAAATTGATTAATAAATCGGTATGCAATGTGTACTTTGAGTTCACTAGGATGGATTTGCTAAAATAATATATGGGTTTAATTGAATTGTTATAAAATGATAAAATAAGCGATTATCAACCAATAGTACACAAATTACAAACAAGTTGCATTTGCCTTCCGCAAATGGATATTTATTATATAAAAAAGGCAGACAAAACTGCCTGCCTTAAGAGTATTTGCTACTGTGCTATATAAAACTATCAATGAAACCGCCGAACATAATTCTGTTGCCCGAATAGAAAACAGCCGACTGACCGGGAGTTGCAGCTCTGACCGACTCCGGAAATTTAACGGTACATACATCACCGTCTATTATAACCTTTGCCAATACCGCTTTTGCGGCATAACGGATTTTCACAGAAAGCTCGCCTTCGAATCTATCAGTCGGTGCAAGCCCTACGAAATTAAGCCCTGATACTTTAAGAGTATCTGAATACTCTTCACCGCTTCTGGCAAGATAAATACTGTTTTCCACGCTGTCAATTCTTTTTACGAAAACCGGCTCCCCAAGTGCTATTCCAAGCCCCTTTCTCTGACCAACGGTGTAGTGGATAATTCCTTTGTGTTTTCCGCAAACTTTACCGTCGGGAGAGATAAAGTCACCAGATGGAAATTTGCCGATTCGTCGTTCAATAAAATCGGCGTAGTTGTCATTTTTTTCTATAAAGCAAATATCAAGACTTTCCTTGCGGTTCGCTGCTGAAAGTGCATCTTTTTTTGCCGTATCAAAGTTTTCCGACTTTACAGTATTGCAAAGAGGGAAGATTATTCTTGAAAGCTGTGACTGGGTAAGATTCCAGAGCATATAACTCTGTTCCTTTTTTTCGTCAAGACCTGTTTCCACATAATATCTGCCTGTATCATTATCAAATCCAACACCGGCATAATGACCGGTTGCAATATTCTCGTAGCCGAGAATATCCGCACATTTTTCAAGGGAGGCGAATTTTACAAGTCTGTTGCAGACAACGCAAGGATTTGGTGTTCTGCCTTTTGAGTATTCACTTACGAAATTATTCTTTACAAGTGTGTCAAATAATCCGGCACAGCCGAATTTGTACAGTTTTATGTCATAGCTTTTAGCGCACTGAAAAGCACTTTTTATGTCATCATTTTCGTTCTCTGTATTTATGACCTCGACCGGTTTATCGTTGTCCGTGTTCTTCATATCAAGATAAACACCTGCAACCGAATATCCGTCATTAAGTAATTTCTTTACACAAACAGCACTGTCAACACCACCGGAAAGTCCTACAAGAACATTTTTCATAAAATTCTCCCTCCTTTCAGGTGTTTATTATAATGTGATAGTTTATTTTATTTTTCTGATTGTCAATCAGAGATTTTTCTCAACGTAATCAGCTATTTCTTCAAGTGAGATAAGACCTGAAAATTCCTCATCGGAAACGGTGATGCCAAATCCGTCTTCTATTGCCATTGCTATGTCAACCTTGTCCATAGGTGTTGTGCAAAAATCTTCAAGTATATTTGCATCATCACCAAGCTCACTTTCCTCAAGACCCAACTGCTGTGCAAGAAGCTGTCTGACCTTGTCAATAATCATTTGCGCTTTTTCTCCCTGTAGTATGTTTTGCTTTTGTTTTTTGCAGACAATATTATATGCCACAACCCCTAGTTTGTCAAGAGGAAAAGTGCCGTATTTTCGAATAATTATTGTAATATTAATTGTAATATTATCAGATGTAAAAAATGTTTTCCGGAATTATGGTAGTCATATTTTATTATTTTTAAGTATCATATTTGCGAAAAAACACAAAAAGATTGGAAAATAACACGAAATATAAAGAAAAATACGGAAAATTTATTTTTTAAAAGTATTTTGCCGAAAAAATGCGTATATACTATTGAAAACATTTTTTTCGAACCTATATGGGAAGGAATTTTTGACTTCGGAGGATAAAATGGACTTTTCAAAAGAAATTCTTTACAAGCGTGAAAGGGAGCATTTATGCGAATATGCACTTCTCTCGGAGAAAACAAAAGGAAGAGAACGGAAAATACAGGAATGTAGTTTCCGAACGCCCTTCAGACGTGACAGGGACAGAATTATTCATTCCAAGTCCTTCAGAAGACTTATGCATAAAACTCAGTGCTTTCTTTCTCCTGAAGGAGATCACTACAGAACAAGACTTACCCATACTCTTGAGGTAAACCAGATTGCCCAGACAATCGCAAGGGCATTAAGACTCAATGAGGATCTGTGTGAAGCTGCAGCACTGGGACACGATCTTGGACATACACCGTTCGGTCACGCCGGCGAAAGAGTTCTGAACTCCATATGCACAGATGGATTCAGACATAATGAGCAGAGTCTGAGAACCGTTGATATACTTGAAAGAGACGGCGATGGATTAAACCTTACATATGAGGTTCGTGACAGTATACTTTGTCATACCGGTAAAAAGGCAGCAGATACCCTTGAAGGAAAAATTATAAAATATGCTGACAGAATTGCATATATCAATCACGATATTGATGATGCGATACGTGGCGGTGTTATATCCATAGCTGATGTTCCTAAAGGGCTTTGCGATATTCTGGGTCACAGTCACGGTGCAAGAATAGATACAATGGTAAGAAGTGTTATTGAAGCCTCTGAAAAGACATTTAAAAATGGCAGTCCTGACATTGTAATGGAGGATGAAATTTCAAAGGCGACAGATAGTCTTCGTGACTTTATGTTTGAAAACGTATATTTCAATCCGGTAGCTAAGAGCGAGGAGTCAAAGGCGTGTGATATGATAGAATCGCTTTACCACTATTTTGTGAAAAATCCTGACAAAATATCCGAGGAATACAAAAAATATCTTTCGGATTATTCCGTTCCGCGAGTTGTGTGTGACTATATTGCCGGAATGACGGACAGATATGCCGTATCAGTTTATGAAAATATCTTTGTACCAAAGGTGTGGGCAAAGAGATAAATAATTAATTAAAGTAAAATTAGACAGAGGAGGTGAAAATATGGCTTACCCGAAATCTTTTATAGATGAACTTAAAATGAGGAACAATATTGTTGACACAATCGGAAGATATGTTGACCTGAAAAGAGCCGGTAGCAATATGTCGGGGCTTTGTCCGTTCCATTCGGAAAGAACACCGTCATTTACCGTATTTCAGGATAACTTCCATTGCTTTGGCTGCGGTGCGGGCGGCGATGTTATCACCTTTACAATGAAAATAGAAAATCTTGATTACAGAGGCGCAATAGAGCTATTAGCACAAAGGGCAGGAATACCTGTTCCGCAGGATAGCGGTTTTGTTCCTCAGAAAAAGGAAATTCTTTCCCGCGAGAGGGGCCTTTTGATGAATAAGCTTGCCGCGCGTCATTTCTATGAAAATCTTATGCATGCACCGGAGGCGCAGGCAGCAAGAGATTATATCGTCAGTAGGAAAATTGACGGTGCAACAATGAGAAGATTTGGTCTTGGATTTGCCAAAAATAGCTTTGATGACCTTATGAAATACCTTCTCTCGCAAGGTTTTACAAAAGAGGAAATGAAAGAAGGCTTTCTTTGCGGAATATCACAAAAAGGAAACTATTATGACATATTCCGTAACAGAATAATGATTCCGATAATAGATTTAACCGGAAATATTGTTGCGTTTGGTGGCAGAGTTATGGACGATTCAAAGCCGAAATACCTAAATAGCTCAGATACACCGGTTTTTAAAAAAAGCAAGAACCTTTTTGCGATGAATTTTGCAAAAAATGCAGTTCTTGGCGATAAAGGCAGGGAAGACGGAGTTTCAGGGTCAGTTCCCGATATGACAGGCAAACTTATAATGTGCGAAGGATATATGGATGTTATAGCGCTTCACCAGGCAGGCTTTACAAATGCTGTTGCAACTCTCGGAACTGCAATAACCCAGGAGCACGCAAGGTTTGTTTCAAGGTATGCAAAGACAGTTTATCTTGCGTATGACTCGGATAATGCAGGAAAAAATGCAACCCGTAAAGCAATAAATCTTCTTTCCGAGGTTGGTGTTGACGCAAAGGTCATAAATATTGTAGGAGCAAAGGACCCTGATGAATACATAAAAAAATACGGAAATGCCGCATTCTCAAGATTGCTTGACGGATCTGTGGGTCAGATTGACTACAGACTGGGGGAAATACTTAAAAAATACAATATGGAAATTTCCGAGGAAAAGGAAAGGGCTGTTCTGGAATGTTGTACAATGCTTTCCGAGGTTTTTCCGGAGTACAGAAGGGAAATATATATTGGGAGGCTTTGTGACATAACAAAGGTCTCAAAGCAAAGTGTAGAAATCGCAATAAGACGATTGGAGCGAAAAAAAGGCGCCGTACAAAATCAGAAGTTTACAAGAGAAGCCATTGATGAAATGCGAAGATTCAATGACAAAATAAATCCGGACGCAATGAAGTATCCAAAGGCGTGCGAGCTTGAGGAACGCATTCTTGGAATCCTTATGCTTTATCCGGAACATATCGGCATAGCGAAGGAAAAAGTTTCCAATGAGGATTTTCTGACCGAGTTTAATAAACTTGTATATGCAAAACTTCTAGATCTTTATGAATCCGACAGATTTGACCTGTCGTATCTCAATGAATATTTCAATCCCGATCAGATGGGACGGATTCACGGTATAGCTAAAAAGCGAAGACTTGTGACAGCAAATGGCGAACAAACGCTGCTTGAAGCGATAAACCAGCTGGTTCTGGAAAAGCAAAGAGTTGCGCTTAATAAACCGGATGCAGACTGGATGGAGAAAATAAACGCAAACAAGAAAAAACATGGTGTATCCGATAAAAAAGACGGATAGAAGTCTTGGATAAGTACAAAAAAATAAAAACTACTAAAATACAGTAAATTAATACATTTACGAAAGGAAAAGGTAAAAATTATGGAAAAGAAAAAGAAGGAAGAGATAATGCAGGAGGAAACCGTGGTAGTCGCTGAGCAGGATGCACAGGAAGAAGTTGCTTCCGAAAAGCCGAAAAGAGGCGGCAGAAGAAAAGTTGCTGTAAAGAATGCTGAAGATGTTGTTCAGCCGGAGGAAGTATCTGAAGAAAAGGACCCCTTTGAGCAGGCCGACCAGGAGATAGAGGAACAACATAAGCGCAAATCCCTTGAAAGCTTTGAAAAAAGACACGATGTAAGAGACCTTATTGCCAGAGGCAAGGCGAAGGGTAAACTTACAAGTAACGAGATTTTTGAAATCATTGACGAAGCTGATTGTGATGTTGAGCAGATGGAGAAAATTTACGAAACTCTTGAGAGCAACGGCATTGAAGTTACAGGATACCTTGATGAAGACCCCACAAAGCTCACATCTGTTGAAAACCTTGATGCATACGAAAGCGATGAGGATAATGATACACTTACAACAGAGGGAATTATAGTTGATGACCCGGTAAGAATGTATCTTAAAGAAATTGGTAAGGTTGAGCTTCTTGATTCCGACAGGGAAATTGAGCTTGCAGAAAAAATGGCAAACGGCGATGAGGAAGCAAAGAATATTCTTGTTGAAAGCAATCTTCGTCTTGTTGTTTCCATAGCAAAGAGATATGTGGGCAGAGGTATGTTCTTCCTTGACCTTATTCAGGAAGGAAACCTCGGTCTTATGAAGGCTGTTGAGAAGTTTGACTATACAAAGGGATATAAGTTCTCGACATATGCTACCTGGTGGATTCGTCAGGCTATAACAAGAGCAATCGCTGACCAGGCAAGAACTATCAGAATCCCTGTTCATATGGTTGAAACAATAAATAAGGTTTTGAGAGTATCAAGACAGCTTCTTCAAGAGCTTGGCCGTGAGGCAACAACAGAGGAAATTGCCGCTGAAATGAATATGACTCCTGAACGTGTAAGAGATATTATGAAACTTGCACAGGAGCCGGTATCACTAGAAACTCCCATTGGTGAGGAAGAAGACAGCCACCTTGGCGACTTTATACCCGATGACGATGCTCCGGCACCTCAGGACAGTGCATCCTATACACTTCTTAAGGAAGAAATTGCGGAGGTTCTTCATACACTTACTCCCAGAGAAGAAGCGGTTTTAAGACTTAGATTCGGTCTTGATGACGGTCACACAAGAACACTTGAAGAGGTTGGCGAAGTATTCCAAATTACCCGTGAAAGAATCAGACAGATAGAGGCAAAGGCTCTGCGCAAACTGCGTCACCCTTCACGTTCAAAGAGACTCAAGGACTTCCTTGATATGTAATTAGATTTTTCAAGAGGAAAGTAATGGCTAAAATAGGAATTATCGGTGCAATGAACAGCGAGGTTACAACCTACTGTGATATTTTCACCGCGGAAAAAACAAAAATAGACGGTATATACAAGGCTTTTGTGTCCGGACACGAGGTGTATATATGCGAGAGTGGAATAGGAAAGGTCAATGCGGCAATTTCCGCACAAAGACTTGTTGATATATTTGAGGTAGAGTATCTTATAAACTCCGGTGTTGCGGGATGCCTTACAAAGGAGCTTTCAACCTGCGATGCGGTTATAGCAAAAGAGCTTACATATCACGATTTCACACCCCTTGACATACTTGAGAGAAATAGTCCCTATACATCAAGATTCAAGGCTGATGGTAAACTTATAAAGATAGCAGAAAAAGCCTGTGAAGAACTTATATCAGGCGGCGAGAATTTTAAGTATATCGTAGGAAATGTTGTGTCCGGCGACTGTTTTATAAATGACGGAAATAAGGCGAAGCAGCTTCGCGAGGACTTTGATGCTTTTTGTACCGAAATGGAAGGGGCGGCAATAGCGCACGTCGCTGTTGTCAATAAAATTCCATTTGCTGTAATAAGAACAGCATCCGACTTTGCTGATGAAAATGCGGATATATCCTTTGATGAACTTGAAAAGATTGCGGCAAAGCGTGCAAGCTACATTGTTTCAAAAATGCTTGAATCAATTGTCTGATATGCAATAAACCTTGTTTTTTGGGAAATATAAAAAGGGAACGGCAAAAAAGTCGTTCCCTCAAAGATTTAAGGCATATTGTGAAAGGATGTAGAAGTTTTGTACGAGCTTGTAAAACTTGGTGAAAAAACATATTTTGTTGACTGTCCGTCAAGAATCGGAATATATAAAATAAATGAAGCAGATGTCTGCCTTGTTGACTCCGGCAATAGTGCGGAAACTGGCAAGAAAGTGCTGAAGATATGTCGTGAGCAGGGCTGGAGAATAACCCATATTGTCAATACACACGCCCACGCAGACCATGTCGGTGGGAATGCTGTAATGCAAGACAGAACCGGATGTACTATACTTGCAAACGAAAGGGATTTATGCCAGATAAACCATCCGACTCTCAACAACAGCTATACCTTTGGAGCAAGACCTGTAAAAGAGCTTAACAATAAGTTTATGCTTGCGGAAAAATCAACGGCACAGCAGATAACTGAGGATAATATCCCAAATGGACTTTCCTTTGAGGTGTATCCCGGTCACGCCTTTGACCAGATTGCAGTTATCTGTGACGACGGAACAGTATTTACGGGAGATATTCTCTGCGGTGCGGATATAATAGAGAAATATCATATATTCTTCATTCAGGACCCGGATATATATATTGAATCGGCAAAGAGAATTTGTGATACCGAAGCGAGAGTATTCTGTGCTGCACATTATTCACCCATATACTCTAAAGAAGAACTGATACAACTTGCACAGTATAATATATCAAAAATATATGAGCAGTTTGCGCTTATTAAAAGAATATGCAACGAGGGCAAAAATTTTGAAACGGTTATGAAGGAAATGCTTGATTTCTATAATCTTAAGCTGTCCTTTAACCAGTATGCAATTGCTGGAAGCACTATCAGAGGATTTCTGAGCTGTCTTCACGATAAAGGAGAGCTTGACGCTTATTTTGAGGACAACTTCCTTTTTTGGAAAACAGTAAAGAGTTGATGCGAAGTTTTAAGTTTGAAAGCTTTGCGACAATTCAAAATAATAAACTAAATTTGGAGAATAAAAATGAAAAAGTATAAATTTACTCCGGAAAAAGCGACAAATGCGTGTGTTGAGTGGATTCGAGATTGGTTTGAGAAAAACGGAAAGGGATGTCCTGCGGTACTTGGAATATCCGGGGGGAAGGACAGCTCGGTTGCAGCGGCTTTGTGTGTCAAGGCTCTTGGTAGGGAAAATGTAGTAGGTGTTCTTATGCCAAGAGGCGAGCAGTTTGATATTGATTTTTCCCACGGAATATGCGAATTTCTCGGAATAAAAAGTTATACAGTCAACATCGGTGAATGTACTGATGCACTTACAAGGGAAATAGAAAAGAGCATCGACTTTACAGATGCAGCGAAAATAAATCTCCCCCCAAGAATCAGAATGTCGACGGTTTATGCCGTGTGTCAGTGTATTGGTGGCAGGGTAGTAAACACTTGTAATGCGTCGGAGGACTATGTTGGATATTCCACACGCTATGGCGATTCGGTTGGAGATTTTTCGCCAATGTCCTGTTTTACTGTTCAGGAGGTAAAAGCGATAGGACGCTACCTTGGTATTCCTGAAAAATATATTGAAAAACCTCCGATAGATGGACTTTCCGGTTCTACCGACGAGGATAGACTCGGATTTACTTATGCTGAACTTGACGCATATATACGAGAGGGAATAGAACCCTCAACACCGGAAATTAAAGCGAAGATTGACAGGCTTCACGAAATTAATCTTTTTAAGCTTTCGTATATGCCTTGTTTTGATTATCATGAGGAATAATCATGGCGGATTGAGTTATATAAATAATTGGATTTTAAAAGGGTGGACACCTCCTGGGAGGGTTCACCCTTTGTTGTATAAATACAGGTATACTTATGATTATTCATAGTCTGCTTTTATGTGTGCAGCTCTGGGACTTTCCCCGTATGTTTTTTTATACATTTTTGAGAAAGCAAAGGCATCCTCGTAGCCTATCAGAAAGGCGGTTTCTTTGACGCTTACCCCTTTTTTCAAAAGTTCCGAGGCTTTGTTCATTCTCAGATTTATTATGTAATTCTGTACTGAAATACCGTGTTTCTTTTTGAACAGCCGTGAAAAGTAGCTTCTTTCAAGTCCAAAAAAATCTGCGATTTCGGCAACGGATATATTTCTGGCAAAATTCTGATTTATATATATTACTGCTTCGGTTGCAACATCCGGTGCCATTCTGCGCGGTTTGTTAAAAACCTCATCATAAAGCAAATAAAGCTTTGAAATTACAAATTCCGGAGTTATGCTTCCACATTCTGCACGTTCTATTGTCTCTGTAAAGATAGACTCGGTTTTTATTTTAAAAACAGGACATTGGAGATCTCTGAATTTTCCTCCAAAGCTGTCGGAGGAAAAAGAAATCCAAAAGCAGTGCCACGGATCATCAATGTCGGCACAGTAATAGTTTTCCTCGCCTTCGTTTATTAAAAAAGCATCACCTCGTGAAAGATTATATACTTTACCGTCTTTTTCAAAGGTGCCTTTGCCGGAATAAACATAATGAATGAGCGAAAATTGTCTTACTTCGTCCCAACTGTGTCCGGGCTTACATTGCTCGTGCCCGTAGTCTATTGGAAGAATGTGTGAAAATGCCGGTTTTCTTAAAAAATTCTGTCGTAATTTCCACTTGCGCGCCTCTTCTATTTTACCTTTTTTTATATGTTTTTTCAAGGTATATTCCTCCTGAAAAATTTACGAGAATTGTTAACGTTAACGATGGCGGTAAGATCAATGTACTTAAGACAGGTTTTGAGTCTTCTTCAGGAAAACTGTTAGGTGACTATGTAATTTATCTTAACGATGGTACAATTGAAAAGATTGAATCGTTTAACGGTGGCACTTTCAGCGGAAAGAAGGTTATTGTTGTAAATGAAGATAACGCAGATACTCCTACAAGCGGTATCAGTAACATCTCTAACATTGTAAAATACACAGGTAATGGTACGGTTGTATACGATACAGCAAAGAATAAACTTGTGCTTACACGTGGTGAAGGTATAAACTTTATCAAGGTAAATGACGCACCTATCACATTGACAGCTGGTGTAGACAAGTATGAGGCTGCTCTTTCGGCTATAACTACAATTAAATTCCTTGAAGAAGACGATGGTAGTGAAACTCCTGCTGAATATACGGTAACATATGTTAACGAAAAGGGCGAGGCTCCTGAGGCTGCAAAGGGTTATGCAGATACACTTTTCACAGTATCAGCAGTAGTGCCTGAATTAGAAGGATATATGTTTAGTGGCTGGTCAGACGGCAACAATACATATTCTCCCAAGGATACATTCATTCTTGTAAAAGATGTAACTCTTACAGCTGTATGGGAAAAGCTTCCTGACGAGGCAGTTCACATCAGCGCATACAGAAAAGCAGGCTACAGCATAGTCTATGTTTCAGATAAGGTTACAGAAGATGGTACAGGCGCAACTCTTGCAAGTCCCAGAAAGTTCACTGAAATGCATGAAGTTCTGAACGCTGTTGTTACCGAAAACTGCAAGGTTGTAATTGCAATCGACGGTCAGATCTCCAGCTCCTGGAGCGTACCGAATGCAGTTAACGGTGCAGATGTAATTCTTACA
>JAFWWX010000201.1 GCA_017517985.1 Clostridia bacterium
AGGCAATTCGCAGTTTTCGTATGTATCGCCGCCTTGTTCCATACCGCAGTCAATAAGGATATGCTTTCCACATGCTTCAAGCAAGGTGCAAGAACCTGTAACCTCATGAGCTGCTCCTATAAATGTTAATTTCATATTCACTTACTCCTCTCCTAATATTTCTTTTCCTTCATCTTCGGTTATGTATTCGACCTCTACCATACATTCTATGACTTTTTTCTGTCTTTGTCTCGCAAGGTCAGGTCTGTTGTTTAACGAATATACTGACGGCGCATTTGGTATGCCTACAAGCAAAGTACACTCATAATCTGTCATATCCTTTGGTTCTTTATCGAAGTAACCTATAGATGCGTCATAAATAGAGTAATATCCGCTACCGTAATATATTCCGTTGACATAGAATTCAAGCACATCTTCTTTCTCATACTCTCGTTCTATTTTCATAGCCATAAATATTTCGGCTATTTTTCTTCGTAAGGTATTGTCTTGTGGAAAGTACAAGTTCTTTGCAAGTTGCTGTGATATTGTGCTTCCGCCTTCAAGCAACTCATTTGCTTTTATGTCATTATAAATTGCACGTGTTGTCCCGATTATGTCAAATCCTTTGTGCTTATAGAAGCGCCTGTCCTCAACAGCAACAAGTGCTTTATAATATATTTCCGGTACATCTTCGTATTGCGTGTAGTTTTCTTTGCTCTGCAGTTCGGTTATTACATCAACAAGTGGTCTTTCAAGAAGGGCAGCTTTATATTTATCATATCCGCCCTTAATCTGTACCCCTGCAACTACTACAAGAACAATCAAACACAACAACAATATTCTCTTAATTGCTTTCATCTGTGTTGTTTTGCGCCTCTTTCCTCTTTTAGCAGAACGCTATCATCACTGTTCAGAAGAATACTGCCGAGAATATCGGCAATCTCCCTATCATCTGCTTTTCTTATATATGTACATCCGCAGCACTCACACTCTGTCAGTGTTAATTCTGCCTTAAATACCATATTACACTTTTCACATATGTATATCATTTCTTCGCGTCTCTTTCATCAGGCACTACTTCCATGATGTCCTCAATGTTGCAATTAAGCGCATTACATATTTTGAGCAAACTGTCAGTAGTAACGCTTTCGTTCTTACTCAACTTTGCCATTGTATAACTGCTTACTCCTGCAAGTACAGATAAGTCTCCCTTTTTCATATTTCGGTCTATTAACAGTTTCCAAAGCTTATTGTATGACATTGCCATTTTTATTCACCTCATAAAATTACAATATGACTATTATATTATAGCAATAATCGACATTATTTTCAATAGATTTCCAAAATTAAATTCAAGATTTCCAAAAATATTTTTTGGATTTCCAAAAAAAGAAGGTGTACCCAACGGATACACCCTTACCACAAATCAGCTCGCTCCATACAAAATAAAACACTATGAACATAATAAGTAATGACCTTTGCAAATTCCGCTTTTTCTTTGTTTCCACTGTGTCAAATTTTGATATGGGGTAAGATGTATTTTATCAAAGGTCTTTTATTTTGTTTCAAGAGCACCTATTTTTGTTTCCGATACAACAAATATGAATACACAGTCGGAATAATAACAAGTGTAAAAATTATTGTCATAAATATAAATGTTAAATTAAACAGTCCTGATACAATCATTATTATACCACCATAAATCCACAGTTTTCCTGCAAGTTTATGTGTTTTATTCCAGTTCTCTTCGTCATGCAGTGTCCAGGGGAGTTTAATTCCGATTGTGTAATTTTGTTTGCATTTTGGAAGAATGAAGCCAAGCACAAAAAATAAAATTCCCACAAAGACAGGCATTATGCTTTCGACACTTATTTTATATCCCAATGCATTAGCATAGATACATATTCCGCAAAGCAGTGAGCAAACAGGAACAATGCTTATAACGGCCGAGAACATTTTATTACTTATATTCTTTCTTCTCGGATCGGCACTTGTTGCAATAATACATAT
>JAFWWX010000202.1 GCA_017517985.1 Clostridia bacterium
ATAAACATTGAGTAAAGGAATATTGCGAATAATATCGGTATTATAGTTTTGATTATAAAGTCTTTTGTTATCTGTAATTTAGTCATTCAGTTTGCCTCCTTGCTTGTGCTTCAAGTAATAACTTTCTTGCTCTGTTAAAGTATGCGTTGTCTATTGACGGAATATCCCAATAGCAAAAGTCGCCTTGCATATCTTCTAATGTGAATGTTGGCTCTACCCATTGTAAGATTTTGATGTAGGATTGCTTTCTTGCTTCCTCATAGGTCAGAGTTCCGTCCTCGACACCCTTAATTAAATCTGCTATGACAATCTGCATTTGTTCCTCTGCTTCCTTGTAAAAGTCGGGGCGCAGGTACATATCCCTTTGCTGATGAATTGCGTTTCGCGCGATTGCCATTAAATCACCATATCCATATCCTTGTGCTTGCCCTGAAACTATTGCCTCCCAAACAAGCCTTTTTGCTTTTCCGTTTGCCTCTCCATATCCTAAACCATTTTCAACCTCGCAGAGTATAGGGCTGATTAACTTTTCTGTGATTGCTACCTGATTTACCGTAACATGCGGCGGTACGCTCTCACCGGGTATCTCGGCTGCAAGTGCCGTTAAATTCATTGTGCTAATAAGTGCGGTAGTGATGATTACTTTTGCTATCTTTTTCATATAGACAACCTCCTTATATTTATAATCTGCCTATATAAATTATATCATACAGTTTAGCGGTCGCCCAGCCACTTGCTACTCTAAAAACGCCGAAATATCGCGGCTCTGCCTGTGAGAAGCGCCCAAAAGTGAATCGACATTTGATTTTATGATGTCAATTTCAGCGGCCTCCGATTTTGTTTTTTTGTATTCTTCGTATAAGATTTCTTTCTCTTTTGATAGTTCGGAATACGATTGTTTCAATTCTTTTATAGGGGGATATTTCGATTTCTTTAATTCTCTTAATGCGGCTTCATATAAAATAATCTCGCTTCGGTGCTTTTCTGCAAACTGTGCCTTGTTATTAGATTTTTTGTATCTCTCAATTATGGGCTTAAGCCTTTTATATGTTTCAATATTTTTGATAAGTAGTGCAGTTTGATTTATGCGATTTTCAATATCCTTTATCCTTTCGCTTATGCCGTCAAAATCCTTGTGTTTTTTCTCAACCGATTTTTCTAATTCTTCATAAGTTGTAATGTTATTCTCGGTCAGAAAATTAAGAGTTTTAGCAGCTTGTTTCAGATTATTGATTTTAGCCCAATGTTCAAATCCTTTGCTTTGTTGTGCTTTGATGTTGTTTTGAATATCTATTATAAGGTTTATTTGTTTTTCAATTTTAGGTGTTGATATTTTCTTCGACCTTCCGGCAATGCGTTCCTTTAATGCCTCTATCGTATATTCTTCACCGAGAGATTTTGAACGGATATATTTTTCTTTTCCGTCTGCACAAAACGATACATTTTTATTTTGCCTTTTTACTCTGTACCCTTGCTGTTCTATAAGTAGCAGCAAATCATCAAAATCTTTTGCCTGAGGAATGAGAACATCAATAGTGCTTTTTAGTTGAGCTTTCCAACTTTTGCCCTGCTTATATGCTGTATATTCAATATAACTTTTGCCTTGTCCCTTTGGATTCCGTATAACCGACAATCCGTATTCTTCGCATATTCTATCACTTGTTCGTCTGATGAAGCTATACGATTTTTTATTGGATTGATATTTTTTGTAATCTACGAATGAAACAGCGTTAAATATAATGTGGTTGTGTATATGTCCTTTATCTATGTGCGTTGTTAGTACAAATTCATATTTTCCGCCCAAAACTTCCTCTGCAAGTTTCATACCGATTTCGTGAGCTTCCTCCGGCGTGGTTTCTCCGGGCTCAAAGGCTTGTATCAGATGTCTTGCTAATTGATTTCCCCAAAAGCAATTTGATTTATCTCTTGTCCAGCCAAATTCAATATCCGCAGTTTCAGGCGTGCAGCCATAAGAGGACACAAGTAATTTTTCGTCTGTCTTTTCGGGATTGAGTATATAGTCAAGTGCAAGATTTAACGTAGAGCGAATAGGATGCGTCTTTGTAATTGCCATATCTCGTCAAGCCTTTCCTTTATATCTGAAATATCCTCGCGGTATATCGAACTTGTGGAATTGATACGCTTTGCAATTTGATTGATGTTTCTACCGATAGCAGATAGTTCATTGTTCATTTGTTTTATGTTCTCTGTATCAAGATAAATTACAAAACCGTCAATCGCCATTTTGCGAATATAAGCACCCATTTTGTTAGTTTGGAGTTGCGCCATTTTCAGTTCAATCAATTCTTTTTCTTCTTCATTTACCCATACTTTCAGTTGAATGTTTCTTTGCCTGTTAGCCATATTTTCACCTCTTTTTTTAGTCAATAAGGGTTTGGGATTATCCCAAGATGTTTTGCTCATTTCGGCAGGGCGGAAATGAACGCAAAAATCGTAAGTGGGTACTCACTTACTGTGCTTGCTATTACCCCATATAGTTACTTTTTACCCCTTTATGTAAGTAACAATTAAAACCGTTTTTTTACACGGTTTTACCAAAAAAAGTTTTATTATTTGTGAAACAATCAATAAATATCATTTTTCCATAAATTATTGACTATTTAGGGGAATTATGGTATAATTTAATACAGAATAAGCCAAGCGGGAACGCTTGACACAACAAGCCCCGTTTGTGTAACAGACGGGGCTTGCGCTATGTTATGTAGAATTTTAAGACTATTTGACGAAAGGGGTAGAATAGCAGTGCTACGGCGAAAATTTAATAAATATAAGCCCAAACCCATATATACACGAAGCCGCCTGATTTTAGGAGTTCTAAAATCAGGCGGCTTTTTTGTGCGAAATTTGTAAAGATATAATTTTTTTAATCAAATACTGTCAAAATTTGGAAATCGAAGAATGGAGTTGAGACCATTGGCTATTGAAGAATGTTCAGAACAACAACAATTTTTACAAATGAATATCAATAATATTTGGCGTGGCAATTCCGCTATGCGCATATAGGTTTTTTCGCTTTTAACAAAGGCGGATTGCCTTGCGTTAGGAGCGTGATTTTATGTTAGGCTATTACGAATGTTCCATACCAATTTTTATATTTGCGAAGAAAAGAAGCCGCACACATCATCACCGGGTACATCATAAATCCGGCGGAAAGTCTGATGATGCAGGCGGAGGTCATAATCGCTCTTACCGCACAGCCGAGTATCAACCTATTATAAGGTTGTATTTTGGCTGTGCGTTTTTTTATCATTGCCGAAGCCCTCCGAGCCTACCGAACTATCAAAAATTTTAATTTGAAAATTCGGAGGTAAAAGCAATGTTAAAAAATAATTTTAATAAATTTTCGTTTAATCTGTGTAACTTTTGCTTTTCAGTTGTTACCTACACGAAAGGCGAAAAGGAAAACACCAACTTTCTTTACGGAAAGGAGGTGGCACAATGAAAGAAAATAACGAAAAGCGCATCTCTAATCAGTTCGGAGCTTTTTGCACCCGTGTTCTCAAAAACGAAGCAAAAAATATTCACAAGGAATATGCAAATCGGAGAAAACACGAGGTATCGTTAGACAGCTTAACGCAAGACCAAGTTTTGCAGTTATCGGCAAACGATAGATATTTCAACAATCAACATATCTTCAATGTATTGGATAAAGAAATTGTTGTTGTAGGAAATTTTCTTGCAGACGCAATAAGGCAGCTTCCGCAGGAAAAACGCGACATCATTCTGCTTTCATATTTTGCGGATATGAGCGATAACGAAATCGGCAAATTGTTTAACACATATCAACAGGCGATAAATCGCCGCCGTTTGAAATCTCTGAAACTGCTTAAAGATTACTTTGCAAAGGAGGGTATCAAATGGGACGACATGTGAATGCGACAGATATTCCTGTTACTGTAATTG
>JAFWWX010000203.1 GCA_017517985.1 Clostridia bacterium
ATTTTCAGAATATCACTTGCAGGATATACTGAAGCAAAAAGCATATCAACTTCTCCGTTTATAAGGCGCTGATAGGATGCGTGGCTCTTCGAGTGTTTCTGCGGATATCGAGGATGTGTTTCACCATTACAGAATAATGCACTATATACCGCCTGTGTGAACGGATATGTAGAAGTTGAGCCATCAATCACAGGCATTTCCTTATCAAAACCGAACATTTCTGCAAGCTCTGATGCATAAAGCTGGCAGTCATCTTGCGCGTTGTTAAGGATATATGCCACATCTGCTCTTGTAGCTGCTTTTTGAGGATTAAGAATTCTTACAGGATTGTCAGGATCAGTGTTATCATAATCCGACACAATATTCTGCCCAATGAATTCATACGCATCTTTTGCCCAATCCGAAATCTTGTCTTCATCGGCATAGTTTGTAACGGAAGACTTTGAACATCTTAAATTTGCATATTCTAATGCTCTCGCTACCATAACTGTAATTTCTTCTCTTGTTACATCTCTTTCAGGTGAAAATGTTTTTTCAGAATCACCCTTAATAAGACCATAATTATATGCAGAAAGAACTTCACGATAATACCACTTGTCACTTGTTACATCATCAAATATTCTTACTGTTCCCTGCATTGCGACTTTATTAAGTCCTAAAAATCTCAAAACCATTGCAACCGCTTCTGCACGGGTTACATTATCATAGATATTCGCTTCGCCTTTTTCGTTGCCTTTTATAACTCCGACTCTTGATAACATTCTGAAATCATGAAAATTCGAATCAGAATCGTCATTGTCGGTAAATTGAATTTCTTCCGGAACAAAGGCTTCTATTTCCCTGTCTGCATTTTCTATCGGAACTGTTGCGTACACACTGCCGTTATATGACATTGAAAGTGGAATAACCTCCCTGCTGTCCTTATATCTTGCACGTGTAAGCCAGGAGTTTCTGCCCTCTATATCATCAGGGAATGGGATTTTAACAGTTGTAAATGCTGCCGCGTGGGCTTCCTCAGCAAATGCACAGCCCGTAAACGGGAATACCATACATAATACTAAAATGATGGATATAACTTTTTTCATGCGTTTTCGCCTCCTTGTAATTTAAATTTGTTTCGTAAAACCTGCTTTATTGGGTATTGGAAATAGAGTCACACGCTTTTTCTATAACTTTTTCCAATGCTTCTTCATTAGATGACATAAAAAATCCTTTATCGTTTATAACTCCTACTCCAAGGGTATAAGCATAGCTCGAATTATTCTTATCATAGAATTCAATTTCTTTTTTCAAACCACCGCCAGAGCCGTTTTTAGAATAATGAAAAAAAGAATCTGTATTAATTGTATTATATATTTCTGATATTACTTCATCATCGACAACAGTGTGCTCAACGCCATCCGCAATGTTCTTTATAACCATATGGTCAATATCCTTTCTTGCAAGACCTGTCACTTCTTCAAAGGTCGAATACATATCTTCAAAATCGGTGTTCGACACTTCTTCATTTTCAACCGCCTTAATTTCTCCTTTTTTGAGGTCAATCTCGTAATCGGTGTACCACTCGCTTGTATATCGGTCAACATGCTTGAATGTAACCTTTTCATTTTCTTTATCAATAACTAAATTTTGCGGCGAACGGTTTCTCATTTGAATTTCTTTTCCGTAATCTATATAGGTTCCATCTTCCCAGACCTGTAAAAGATTGTACGATGTCCACGATGTACCGGCCACAGATATATAGACAAAGGAATAATCATCTGTATCGAACCGTTCTCTTGGTTCTCCAACAGAATGAGCTCCAACAAAATGACCGATAATTTCTTCTCTTGTTTTATCCATGTCGGGCATATAGATTTTCTCAGCTTCCTTAACCTTTTCGGGATAATAATATGTAAAAGCAGTAAACTTATTATTATTTGACGGTCTGCGGAAATAATACCCTATTACTTCATCTTGAGCTTTTATGGGCACTACAACTTCTATGTCCGTATTGTCCGTTACATAATTGGGAAACTCAAAATGCTCTTGACCACCACCACAATGAAACTTTTCTTCAAAAGTTGCAGCAGCTTCCGTCATTGTTTCGTTGAAGGATATCGTTATGTCCTTATCTCCTGAAATACCACTCCAAATACTATACAAAAATTCAAGACTTATTGTACGTTCTTTTTCATTCCATATGAATTTTCCGCCAATGGGCGAAAATGCATTATCATAACCCAAGTCCTCTATTGCAACAGCGGTTTTTCCACCTATGTTATATGTAGGGATAACCACATCATAAATTGAGGTTTTAATGTCTGTTTCATATATTTTTCCTACAATTCTGCCGGGTGCAGTTTTGCTTTCTGATTTTCCTTCTACAAGATAATCTGTATCCAGTGAAAAGAACTTTAATGTACGGGTTGAATCATCATAGATATATTGATGTGTGTTTTCTTTCAATATATCCTCAATAACAACGGCTGTTTTCCCACCGATATTGTACGATTTAACTTCAACACCGTTTATATATGCACGAATGTCTGTTGAATATATATGTCCAACAACATCACCATTAGTCGCAAATACTGATGTAGATATTGTTAATATCATAGCTAAACTTAAAATAACGGATATAACTTTTTTCATACGCTTTCGCCTCCTTTAAAATTTCGTTTTGATTGAACTTTTATTCTGCAGTTATGTCATATCCCAACCGGATATATTTTCCTATAATAGAGTTAATATATGGTTTTGCTTTTTCATCCAATGATATACTCTTCTCGTTTTTGCTATCATTGAATGTTCCGCAGTCTGAATGATACATTATTGTTCTATCGCCGATTTTAATTTCACAATCATTCAAACAATCAGCAGTTCCTTCAGTCCAATCATTGCTTTCTTTGAGAATATCAAGTATTGCCTTTGAATCATCTGCGGAAAGAGTTTTTTCTTCTCCAGTACTTATATTTTTAATCGTAACTGTTTCGACTACTACAATCTCTGTCGGTCCATCAGCACCACCTATAACATTCTTGCTTACACCGGAGTTCGCATATACTCTTACAAGAGTTACAATGGCCTGCTCTGTTGTATAGTTATCTTGCGGAGCAAAGTTGTTGTTGCCAACACCCTTCATAATACCCATATTGCAGATTCTCTGAATGGCACTCATTGACCAATTGGAAATCTGCTCACTATCTGCAAATTCAAAATACAATTCTGTACTTGCTAAATCAGGATGAACAACATTGATAAGGCGATTTAATATTGTTGCCGCTTCTTCACGAGTTAATAAGTCATTGGGAGCAAACTCTGTTTCTGATTTGCCATATACAATGCCCATTTTTTGTAATCGTATAATATTGGAATTTGTCGTGTCTGTGAAAGGATTTGCGCCCGTTGCAACACCAACCTGTTTCGCCACATTATAGCAGTAATTATATATAAGCTCACAAAAGTCTTCACGGGTAATAGCACCAGGAAAATTGTAGTTTCCACCGTAGTTTATAATATTCAATGCCTTCGCTTTATCTATATCAGCCCATGCCCATTCACTTGCCTCAATAGATGTTGCAGAGGTTTTCGGCTCGGAATCCTCATTTTGAATTAAATCATGGTAATATGCCATCGTTTTAAGACTTTCTTCATAGTCACAAGCTTTGTATGTAGTTTTATCAATGTGAAGGCTTGTTCCATATTGAATGTATGTTCCATCCTTCATATAGAAGTTTATAAAATAGAGCCATCCACCGGCACCGCCCCCGGCAGAATCATCCAACCAAAATTGAACATCCTTAAAATCTTCAACAATCTTTTCGATCATAATAGATTCTGTTGTTGTAGCAGGTACTCTTTCACCCTCATTATAGTTAATGGCTATTTGAACAACATTCTCTGCAGAGATATTTGTCAGTTCTTCAAAGCTGTATTTCTTAACTGTTTCAGCACCCGGATCGCCACCACCAATGATAGCACTGTATTCAACATTAATTGCACTTTCATCCAACGGCTTGTTGAGTTCATATTTTTCAATGAGCTTCGTTACTGTTCTGTCATTTGATAATTCTCTTAAAGCTTCATCAATCAATATGTAAACCGTCTCATCCATTGTAGGCTCTGCTAAATCTTCATAAGGTGAACCTGACAATCCCTCTCTGAACACAATAGCATACTGTTCTCCATGTTTTGTAGAACGCTTACCATTTTCATCAAAAGTTATATTATATGTTTTCAAATACTCTCTTGAATAATCAATTATACTGTCTCTTTCTTCTGTAACCGTGATGGCAGAAATTGCACAAGCAACCTCTTCGTTTACTACTGCAGGAATGAGTTTGTCAAATGACATATCTACAAATTCAATATCAAAGCCAATTTTTTCACCTATGTAATTCATAAGGTCAATATCAAAACCTGTGAGTTTGCCATTTTCATCATAATATTCAAACGGCTTAAAATCAGCACTTATAGCTACCTTGATTTTTGCTTTCTGCATAGGTCCGTCAACACCATCTGCAAATGCTACCGTTGCCATAGAAAGCAACATTGTGATTGATAAGATAATAGATAATATTCTTTTCATCATATGTCCCTCCTCACTGTTCTAACAGGATTATTTCATATTCCTTTTCAGGGATTTCAACACGACTTACATAACCATTTCCGTAACCCTTTGGCTCCGGTCTATCCTGCGGTATAATTGTTATGTAGTTTTTCTTTGGCTGCCCAAAATCAAATTCCCATTTTTCGCCTCTGTAAACTCCGTCATGGAATTCTAAATCTTTTGCATATACAACTGCTGATACGGTAATCAGTGCAACTATTGTAAGTATTATTGCAATGAGTTTTTTCATTATTCCGACCTCCTTACGATATAGCCTGAGAACCTATGTTGTAATCAGACCAGGTTCCCATTTGTGGCCAGGATGCGGTACAATCGCCAAAGTAATATGCACCTGTTCCGCTACGCCATTTCTGAGCATCAAATTTAATCACACGAAGACCGTTATACTGTTCTTCAGCCTTCATGCTATCGGTAATTGAAAACAAAAGTCCGTCTTCCCAATAAAGCTCATCTTTGGCGATATATCCTTGTTCTCTTAATTCCTCAAAAGACAGTTGTAGACACGCAGCATTATGTGCTTTTGTGAATATATAACTGATTGCAGACTTTTCGCCCTCTGTCAGTTCTCCGGGTGCTTCGCTTAAATCAATGCTGATATATTTTATACCGCCGTTAAGTCCGGCATCGACTTCCCACAAATCTTCAAGCACCTTTAAGTACAAGCCACTCAAATCATAAAGTGAACCACCGGGGTTTTCTTGAGTTCCGATAGTATGTCCGTTTACAGATTTGCAGAAAGATGTAATATCAATGGGTTCGCCATGCTTTTGGGAAACATTATCAAAATTCCCTTCGTAATAAATATCTAACGGCATACCATCCTCTAAATCCTTGCATTCTGCCTTGTTTCCGTTTACGAAAATATCAATCTTGTTTGCATCAAGAGAATATACAAAGTTTGTTTCCGTGCCTGCAAGGATAAGATTTCCGCTTTCTGCACCGTCAATAATTTTAAGTGTTTTATATCCGCTGTTTTTCTCTGCGGCATTTACAAGGATTTTTTCAAGTTCCTTCATATCTTTATCAGATATTTTTGCCTGCGTATTACCTTTTCTAATTTCACTGCAACCTATTAAAACATTGTAAGTATAATCATCATAAGTAATTGCATAATCAATAATTCCATCACAAGGCTCGTCTATGTATTTTGAGTTTTTAAGCAGGTTGGTAATAAAGTCAACATCAGCTTTATCTGAAACTTTAAATGTCTTGTTTTCACCGAAAGACTTAACATCTAAAACGACATTTGTTGGAACTTCATATTTCATAAACCAACCACCCATTTTAACACCAATATTGCTCTCATATGGTTCATCAGGAGAAACACCGACATATCTTACTACTTTATAGCCAAGTCCCCAATATGTAACCTTGTTGCCATCAGCACTTACGATTTTTATACAACATTCAGGCTCATGACCTG
This sequence comes from Clostridia bacterium, assembly GCA_017517985.1. The sequence goes on from JAFWWX010000203.1 coordinate 6,036, forward strand.
TTGATACATTTGCGGTGTCAATGTATTTTGTAACTAAACCTGCTATAATAAGCACAAGTAGCACAATAATTGTAATTATAATTCCTTTTTTCTTCATACTACACCTCATTCCCTGTAATCAGCACCAATGACAATACCGGACATTTTATCTACATAAAATGTAATTGGTCCAAGAAGTCCATCAAGTTCAGTGTTGTAAGTGATTTTATAAAGGCTTTTCTCCGTAGTGTCAAAACTTTCATCAAACAAGTATATTGATGTATCGCCTTCTAAAATCACTTCTTCAATTTTTGGGTTTTCAAGATTGATTATAGTTTCTATTTCTTTATCACTTAACATTTCTCTTGCATTCTTTACCGCCTGTTCAGTTGTAATTATGGAAATGCTTTCTATTTCAGCATTCTTTTCGGTGCTATCTAAAGCATCGTACTCCTCGCCAGCCTCTTTAGAAAGAGCACCATTTGCTGGTTTGAATGCAGTTCCTGCAACAACATCTTGCTCCTTGTTGATAGAATTATTTATTGAATACTTATAATTCTCCAGTTCTTTTTTTTCGTTTGTTTTTTTGCCTGTTTCGGTATTTGCGATACTTTGTTCTTGGTATCCTGCATTATTTCCAAAATCGAAAATTTCGTTATTATACACACTGAAACATATCACTGCTATAATACAAAAACACGAAAGAGATGATACGATCCTTGTTGTTTTTCTTCTTCGCACGTTTCGTTTTTCAATTTCTTTTTCGCTTCTTTTCAAGACTTGCTCTGCCATTTCTTCATAACTTTTCATAGTAGAAGCCCTCCTTATCAAGTTCATTTTTAAGTGATAGCTTCGCACGATATAAAAGATTTTCGATCTGGCGTTTACTTTTTTTCATCACAATAGAGATTTCTTTGTTTGATAAGTCCTCAAAAAAGGATAGGTATAAAACCTGACTGTATTCATCCTTAATCTTTTTTAGCGTCTTATGAACAACGAGTCGTTGTTCTTCTTTTATGTACTCAGTTTCAATGTTTTTCTCATCTATGAGCAAAGCATTATAGTCCTCATCGCTTAATTCTACTGTTTTTGAATTGTGTCTTATATAATCTATCGCCAGATTTCTTCCGATGGAATAGAGCCAAGTCTTAAAGGATGATTTTCCTTTGAATTTTGTTCTTTTTACAACCAACCTAACAAAGCAATCCTCCGTTAAATCTTCTGCTATATGAATATTTTTGACAAATTGGTTCATATAGAGCATCAATCCATCTTTATAATCTCTGATAATATCTACGATACCACTTTCATCACCTTCAAGGAAACGGCGGTAGCTACTTGCACCGTTTTCCATAATATTCTCCTTTCCGAAAGATTTATCTTCCATTTATTAGACGGATTGATTTAGATTTTCTCTCACTTGTTTTTTGCATTAAAAACTGTAAGAATTCTATGAGTAATCATTGCAAGGAATAGAGCTGAAATAATTATCAGCAAACAGATGAAATAAACGACTGCTTTTAACGACATCCAACTTCCGTCATCGTATAATCCAAAAAACTCGGTATAAACCATTCCTGAATACATCGCACCAAGCATGCATAAGTAAAATGGAATTAGTCTAATGTGCTTATTTTTCATCTTAAAACATAACAATAGTTGAATGAGGTATGATACAATAAATACACCAAATGCAATGCCTATGTGCATATAGTCAGCTCATTTTCTATGTAATAAAAGTGATTATTTGTTTTTCTTAAAAGATAGTCTGATAGCATCAATTATCAATCCATATCCTGCCATTGAAATAACGCTCAAAATATGCCACAAATAAGGGATAGAATTTATTGCGTCACGGGCAGATTTTGTGCTGCTAAAGAAGTTAAGAAGCGGATTAAATCCTATAAACAAGCCTATATCATCAATTCCGACTAAATTTAATATAACACCGATAACAGCAACTATAACAAACCAAAATGTAAAAGTTTTAATTATGTTCAGCTGTTTTGTTACTCTCTGTTTGTTACTTGTATGTGTTTTATCTGAATTGATATACTTCTTCAACGCTTTTATTATAAGAATAAAAAGATATACCAAGCCGCCTAATAAACATATATTTAAAAAACTAAAAATCACTGTAGTGATCATATCGTTTCATCTCCTAACAATCTTATAGCGCACCTTGAAGGTTTGTTTTTGTCATAATAAACATTAACTGTTCCAAATATACCTATCAAACCTTCTCGTAAACCTATGTACTTTGTTTTTTTATATTTTCTTCCATTCACGGTATATGAAACTGTCATAAGGTATGGAAACAACGCACCGTCAAGAGTATTCATACGAACAGGTTTTGTATTAAATTTTAACCACCAGCACTTTGTTACTTTTTCGATCTTTCCATTAGTGCGATTTTCATTTGATATAGGAATCTCTTTTTTTTGCATATAACACTTACTCCTTGCTATCAGGTCTTTCCCATTCACCTGTTTCTAAATTCTTTTTCAAAACAAGTTTATAACTATGATTACCTCGCCTAAAATATATCTCTGAATCATCTTCATTCAGTTCTAATGCGAACTCATTTTTGGCTCCTAATGAACTGTTAAGACCACCAAATGTTGAGTAAAAAGTAAGGTAATGATCCTTTACTCCGCCGCCCTCATCTTTGTATGCTCTGATATATCCCATAGACGACATTAATCCTGCATAAAAGGTGAGCACAGTACCATCTTCGGATACCGAATATTCGCCTAACGCTACATCTGTTCTCTCCATAAATCCTGTTCCTACGAAACAAATCGCAGAGAATGCAACTAGAACTGCTAATAAAATTATAAGAAATTTTTTCATATCAACCTTTCTCCTTACTCGATCGTAAAGTACACCTCATATAAATCCTTATCAAATGAGCTATTATCGTTACGATTTGAAATTTCTTTTGTCATACGATAATAACCTGATGAAAGTTCACCATACAACCATTTCCATTCAACTTCCAGAGGTGTTATATCGTTAAGTTTAATATAATAAGCAATATCTTCCCATGCATAATCTATCAAAGGATTCGTTTCAACAGGTGTCCATTTGTCATTAACTGTTTTTTCGAGTTTAAACCATTGTCCTGTGTGAAGATATTCAACATCCTTACTACCGAACTGTTCGATTTTTAATGTCATACCTTTTGGAGTCACGTCTTCTGCGCGAAGTGTTATGCCCCATTTATCAGAACTGATATAGTTGAAATGTGTTTTGCCTTTTGCTGTTCCTGATGGATATTGTGAACTCAGTAAGGAGTCGTGAATATCGTTAAAAGTTACATTAGCATAATCGCTGAGAACAATCATTTCACTGATAACTGCTGCATTATTAAGATGTCCTTTTATGTAATAGCAATATTTTAATCCATCAAGTGTTTTGCTGTAATTATCATACTTTTTGAAGATTACCCATTTTCCGTCAATATTGACCTCTTTGGTGATGCTTGTTGCGTTCTGATAACCATCAATCTCAAAGTTTGCTTCGCCTGATTTATGAGGAATTTCATTTTCTTTAACTGTCTTTTTAAGTTCTCCGTCCATTGTTCCGCAACGGGGAGTGTTTTCGCTTACAAGTCCTGAATCGTAATACAAATCACCGTCAACATTAAACATTTTAACAGACTTCTTTTCTAATTGTTCTCCGAATTGTCCTTTAACCTTACTACTGTTCTCGCTGACATAGATTTTTGTTGGTCCATCAGCACCGCCTATTACTCCGATGCTTGCGTTATCGCAGGCAGTAAGCAGTAAACTGCACATTATAAGGGTTAATGTTATAATCCGTTTCATAGGCGTTGCCTCCTTTATCTGTTTTCAATATCTATATAATCTCTTTTTTCTTTTACATTGATATATGCCGGACGGATAATCTTTCCGTTATTCTGAATCTCCTCAATTCTGTGTGCACTCCAGCCAGCAATTCTTGAAATTGCAAATATCGGCGTGTAAAGCTCGTATGGAAGCTCAAGCATTTTATATATAAGACCTGAGAAGAAGTCCACATTCGAGCTTACACCCTTATAGATTTTCCGCTTGTCTGCGATAATCCGAGGAGCAAGTCTTGCAACAGCTTCATACAGTGCAAAATCTTCATGGCAACCTTTTTCAACCGATAAGTCTTCAGCACAGATTTTTAATATATCTGCTCTCGGATCGGATTTTGAATATACAGCGTGTCCCATACCATAGATGAGTCCTGCATTGTCAAACGCTTCTTTGTTCAGAAGTTTCATGAGATAGTCTTCAATCTCAGATTCTTTTTGTGTGTTGATGGAGTTTTTCATATCATCAAACATCTGAACAACCTTTATATTTGCTCCGCCGTGTCTCGGACCTTTAAGGGAACCAAGAGCTGCTGCTATCGCAGAATAGGTGTCGGTTCCCGATGAGGTTACAACATGTGTTGTAAAGCTTGAGTTGTTACCACCGCCATGTTCTGCATGGAGTACAAGAGCAAGGTCGAGAACCTTTGCCTCAAGATGTGTAAATGCTCCATCCTTACGCAGAATATGCAACACATTTTCTGCCGTTGATAAGTACGGTTTAGGATCACGGATATGAAGGCTCTTGTCTAAATGATAATGCCTGTAACCGTGATAGCCA
>JAFWWX010000204.1 GCA_017517985.1 Clostridia bacterium
AACTTTGCTATCATAAGCATTTTCAGGCATACCAATACCCATAAACTGTGCCGTGCGTATTAGAATTGTTGCAGCTTCTTCACGAGTAAGAAAGTCATCAGGAGCAAATGTATATCCACCTTTTCCCTCAATTATCCCTTCTAAATAAAGCGAAAAAACTTTTTCATTAACTGTATCTTTGAACGGATTAGGAGAAACTTTTTTCCACTCAACTGTCATTGATTTATCAAGCATATTATAAATCATTTCACAGAATTTCTCACGGGTAACAGGCTTTTTATATTCTAAATCAGCTAAATCTTCCGTAATACCCAAATCATTTGCTTCGATTATATAATCGGATGCCCAATTTGTGCAGATTAAAGCCATCTGCTTATAAGCTTTTTCTACAGCAATTTCTAAACTCGGTTCATTTGATGTTCTGAAAGTTAAATTGCTTATTTCAGGAATAACTATGCCACTTGAAATTGTGTATGTTGGACCATTATTGTTTTTATCAAAAAACAAGATTTGATATGACCAACCATCCTTATTATCTTCAGGATTATAAACAGTAAAAGATTTTGTATTTATGAAATTATATATGTCGGTTATAATTTTATCATAAGCAGTTGAGTATCCAACACCATCTATACCACTTCTGATAACTATATGGTCAATATCTTCTCTTGAAAGTCCGGTAAGTTCTTCAAAAGTGTAATATCTTGGTGGAGTTCCATCACCTTTCGGTTCTTCAGCGAACACAACACTTGTTGAAAGAAGCATCACAACCGATAAAATAATTGACAATACCTTCTTCATAGCGTTACCTCCTTGCTTTTTTCTTTTTGATTTTGTATCCAACCAAAACACCAATACCGCCTACTAATAAAACAATAATCAAAATCCCGATTATTTTCGCTTCTGTTGGGTTATCAATTACCCAATACCAAAAGTTTGCAGATGGATTATTTAATGGTGGTAATTGTCTTTCAACAATATTTTCTTTATTATTGACAATTGGAACATGAACAGGTAATAACGAGCATATTTTTTCTAAATCTTTGTAGGATATTTTGTAATCTCCAACGGGAAGTCTGCTCATAATCATAGAATTTTTATCAACATAACCATTATAAGTGATAAATGCAAATCCGTCCACACCTGTATTTGCATTAATATATATTCCTTCCGGAAATCCTTCTTTGGTTAATTGCACATTTTCAATATCTGTAAGAACTATATCTTCCGCTATATCAAAAAAATCCCCATCATCAACTTCATAAACCTGCCCGTCAACCGATATTTCAACTGTATCAGTTGTATCTCGCTTTATATTCAAAAATTCGAGCAAAGGAACTGATAATCTCTCTTGTTCAGCTTTTTCGTATTCACCATTGTTGATATATTCTTCAAAGCGTTTCCACATATCGCCTTGTATGCCTTTTACTTTTAGTGACTTTGTATCATAGCTCGTAACTTCAAATATATCAAGAGGATTTGCTTCATCACAATAGGCAAAAAGATATACATTACCTGCAACTATTTTCGCACCCCCTATGGGATTCGGTTTCAAATAGATTTGCTTGCTGCCAATATTTACATCACCTTTGATTTTCTTCACAGGTGAAACAGAAATGCTTGGCTCGTTATTATCGGGATAATAAGAAATAACCTCGCCAAAGAAAAGCTGAGCTTCATCGTTCCAAAGTAGGCATTCGGGAATATCACCTGCAAAGACCGAAATGGTCGTTAAAATCGTAATTCCAAATATACATATTAAACATATTAGTTTTTTCATTAAAAACACACCTCCCATTACAAATGAGATTTATTAGTGTCCAAAACCGACTATTTTCCATCCGGTATTTTCAGATTCATATACCATATCACAGATCCAATACTGATTACCATTGGAGATAGTTTCTTCTTTTTCGTATTCAATATCTAATGTTACAACAAACGATTTGTGAGTATCATCATTATGTTCATCATCAAAAGGCTTGATTTCTAAATTAGAAACAGATTTTACATTGTCAATTCGCCTTTCGCCATCTTCGATGAAGGTTTTATTTGTCAATGGCAAATTTAAACTATCGTTATACAGTTCTGTATTCAATATATTTGCAGTAAGTCCGCTAAACATACTTATTTTTGAAATACATAAGGCTGCTGTTTTCTCATCCTTTTTAGACAAAGAATCAAAGTAAAGTTTTATAATATCTTCAGGTGTTTTTAATTTTAGACTTGCTTCTTCTTTAAGTAATTCGGCAATGTATTCATCAAATGTTTTTTGTGTTATTTCTTTAAAATCTTTACCTGATAAACTGCAAGCAATTTCAACCTGATGTCTGCCAGAGCTTATATATGCACCGATTATTTGATTTTCAAACTTTACAATAATTCCTCTTGCTGTATCAATAGGTCTGAATTTTTCAGGCATACTCTCACGGAGATTATATATTTCAACCGTTACATCTTTTCCCGCATACAAACTCATATCAAGACCTGCATCTTTAGAAAGCTCGTTGTTGTATAAATAGTAAAAGTCTTTTGCCGAAAATTCACCAAGCTCGTCAAATTGCGGCAATGTTTCTGTGATAGAGCTTATTTTGTAATTTATATTCCATCCGTGTTTTAATAAGAAAATTCTGTCAGTTTCATCAATAACATATATTGCATCTTCTCCGGCTTCTAACAATGAATCTAAAAATCTTGGAAATGACTCATTAGCTGAATACAACACATTGTCTATTTTTGCATAGGTCTTATTATATAGCGTATCCCAATATACATCCACTTCCATATATTTTTCATTTGGTTTTTCTTGACTCATAAAAACAACATTATATTTTCGTATCATTGTTCCGTTTAAGTCAGGTTCTTCACCCTCAAAAGGTCTTATTGAGCCAAGACCGCCGCCTTCGTGAAATACACTTTCAATATTTCCCCAAACGGTAATGCTATCAGTTTGGTTGAATCCGGCAAAGTCCGATGTGCGAGTTACGATTATGTCTGCAAATCTGTCCGCTTCTGTGTATTCCACATCACAATTAAGAGCTTCACCTAAATATCTAAGCGGAACATAAGTATGACCGTCAACAATTTGAGCCTTCGTATCCATCTTGATTTTTTCACCGTTTTTTGTCATTTCATCGGAGCCGATTGCAAACTCGATTGTATCGCCATCTGTATCATAAGTTGATATTGTAACAACCTTTGCAGATTCGTGCCAAATTACTTTTTTTCCAAAAGCATTGCTTATAGCACGAACCGGAACTTGTGTCCTGTTGTTTTCATCTATAAACGGGAGTTCTGTTTTATCACAATATATTTTCGTTCCACCTACTGTAATATAAAGTCCGTGCTTTTCAGTATTGCGAACTACAATAACCTGCTTGCCATCATAAGCTGACACAGTAGCACTTGCCACCATAAGAGTAATCAATGATAATATAACTGTTATAATCTTTTTCATATTTCGTTCCTCCTTCACTCAACATTGGACATATACATTTCAAATTGAAGAACATAAACACTTGATTCTGTATCATAAATACCAACTAAATCTTCGGTGATTTCTATTGATTCCATATCGTCAACAATGTAAATTCTTTCATCATTATTTTTGTAAAATGCCCAATTTGAATATTTATCTCCATTTTCAGATAACCTCATATCCGCGTTTTTTATTGACACTTCAGCACCGGGATAAACGATATATTCGTCATATTCCCAAGAATCAAACCCATCGCTTGCCGTTCGTTTTTTTGTTTCATGCACATTCGTTACTTCAACATCCAAGTTGTTATATGTAAATTGATGTGTTGTATCTTTACTCTTTGATTGTTGATTAACATAAGGCAAAGCAATATATCTTACTGATACAGTTGCATTATTTGCATCAATTACGGATAATTCAAAGTGAATATCTATCCTTGAATAATCTTTGCCATCTAACATTTTATCTATATTTTCTTTCTTCTGATAATCAAACGCTGCTTTCCAATCTTCATAGTATGTATATTGGCTTTTTAGTTCTGACACATTTTTTACATTATCGAAATAGTCTTTGTTAGTCTGCACCATTCCGGGATATGTTGATTTTTCACCAAAGGTAAGTTCTAAATCCTTTCTTAAATGTGTTGCAAAATCATAAGCTGCTTGTAGATTATCATACTCGTATTCAAAACCTGCAACAACACCGTTGTAAAGAATCATATTCATTACTTTAACATCATTTCCATTGACATATTCGGTGTATGTTTCCTGATTACCCGATACATCGGGAGTAACACATTTGAGGGCTTCTAAATAATTTAAAACCGTTTCTTTATCTGAACCGAGCAGTCCTAAATTATGGCGGTAATTATCATATATAGTTTTCTTTATCCCTCTGCCTCTGCCAAACAAACTAAACTGCATATCGTACTTAACAAATTTATTACCGTTAAACTCTCTTGCTACAGATCTTATTTCATATCCTATGCACTTATAATATCCGTTTCCATTTTGGTCACGATTTGTGCCTATTGTGAAAATCGGCTCCTTAAAAGATTTACAACGGATATAATCTGTAATAGCCATTGCAGACCATATAAGGCATAGACCAACGATAGTTATAATAATATTCCTAATTGTTTTTTTCTTCATTTTCAGTACCTCCGTTGCTTTTTCTTGCATAATGTACTACAAATGCAATCTGAATAAGAAATGCGATTATAGTTTCAAATATGATAAGCTGATTCGGTAAAAAAGGCTTAAAGTAATATTCCCATTTTTGTGTTTGAAAGTTCCATGCAAAAATGCAGGAAGAAGTAAAACTTAATATGTTGCCGATAACTACAATCCACCAATTTTTTGTCTTTATGCACCCATAGCATAAAACACTAAATGCGATTATCATAATTAAGTAAAACCACAATGTTCCGGTAGTTGCATCTTCGTTCATTGCCATGAACACAAAAGGTATTAAGTAGCAAATGAGAAGAATACCTGCAATCAATTTTTTCATTTTTAAATACCTCACAAATCTCAGATTATTGCTTTGATTTAAAATGTTTTTTAACACAGAAACTCCCGTATATTCCAAACCATAATAAGGGAATCACATCGCCTATTATCCTAAGTACACTTTCTCGATCAACAATATGTACTATCATCAAAGCAAGGAATATTACAGAAACAATATAATTTGATATCGCTTTTGTTTTCCAAGTCATAACGTTCCCTCCAAGACTACTGTTTTTTCACAACACTTTTCTTTACTAAATCATAAGCTTCTTCGATGGCTTCTTCATCCGAAAAGTGATACATCTGAATATCTATAAGTTTTTTATTCAATTCTTCCGACATATTGATAGAGTTAATTGCATCATAACCCGTTGCTTGCTCTATCATCCCAACAATCGAACTTAATTTATTATTGTCCTTGTGTGAGGTTAATGAAAATATTTCGTGTGCCGTATTACCCGTCTTTGTAATCCTTGTATTATAAAACCGAAATTCTTCTTCAGTCATATCCGGGTTCAGATGAATTGTCATTAAATCAGAAACCATCATTGAGTAATTAAGAAGAAACGTTTGGTCGATGTTGTTCTGCATCCAAGCTTTTTCATTTTTCAGATTTATGTAATTTACAATTAAAACTATTGCACATATTGAAGCAAGTATAATTGCAACAATTTTCGATTTCTTCCGCACATTAACCCCTCCTTATATGTAAATATTATATCAGATAATAGCTTTTCTTTCAATCGGCATAGCAAATGAAAATATCCACCGTGATTGTTGCTACTTGAATAAATACCATTATAAGCAAATTGACACCCTTAACAATTAAAGGGTGCCAATTTTATATTTATCCTATTTTGTACCCTTTAGAAACAAGCTCGGTAACTTTCTGCATACCGATTTCTTTGTTTTCAAAGAATATTTGTTTTGCATTTGGTGATTCCTTAATTGTTATAATTTTTTTATTCTCGTCTATCCACACAGACCAAGCTTGTTCCATAATAAATCATCATACTCCGTAAATTATTTTGCTTCTAAAATTGTTCGGAAGGTTTCAAGTTCAACACCGTTTTTACCATCCATCACGATATATTCAGTATTAGCACCAAAACCTGATTGTTTCATAAGTGGTACATCAAGAGAATTTGCAATCATCAATGCAACATCTTCACGCAAAGCATTTTTTGTAGTTTCCTTATTAAGATTATCCATTAAACCAAGGGAAGATGCGGTCATAATATATCCGTGAGGGAAGCCGCCTTGTTGTTCTGCTCTTTCCTTATATCCCAAAAGAGTAACAATCATTTTGGCAAATTCCTGAATGGTAACTTTTCTTTCAGGCTCAAATGTAGTTTCGCTTGTGCCTTCTACTAATCCATTATCGTATGCAAATGAAATTTCTCTTGCTGCCCAATGATTTCCAACATCATCGAAAACAGGTCTATATAGATAATCTTTCAAAATATCGTTGTAGTTTGCATTTGTTCTTACGAGTAAAGCTACTGCTTCAGCTCTTGTAATTTCATCGGTAGGTCTTGGGTTTCCATCAGGATCGCCCTTCATTATTCCATATTCAAAAAGTTCATTTACTGCAGCAGTTGCAGGAGCAGGCTTTAATTCAATAATTCTATCAGGAAGAACTTTTTCGGTATTTATTTTTGCAATTTCGTTCTCTCTATAAACAACAATTGGTGTATTATTAAAATTACCTGTTACGCCACTCATATCCGTTAAACTTTCAGGTGCTTTTCTCTGAAGGTTATCTTTGTTATTTGTAATTTGATATGAGAGTTTTCCGCAGAGATTTTCTTCACCTAATGAAACTGCTTTAATTGTATATGTACCTTTGTTAAATTTTTCTTCGGCATATATTTCAGCAGTCTGTTTCGGTGCAACTTCAAGTTTATGTATATCTCTTGTTCCTATGTTAATTATAATTTTCATGCTTTCTTCACTATGATTGTAAGCATAGAGTTCCCAATAACTGCTTTCTGTTATATTCCAAGTGAATTCAAGTTCCTTTGCACCTTCTAAATATTCTGTTCCAAATACACCGGAAGATATATCTTCCGCAAATACACTTATGCTCGAAAGCATCATAATTCCTACTAACACTAATGATATTATTTTTTTCATAATCTCATCCTCCAATCATTTAATCTACTTAAATTCCTTCTATATGCTTAATTCATTTCTTCAAATATGTTAACAATACTTTCCACAACCCATATTCCGTTTTCCGTTTTATCAACAGGCTTAAACAGTTCTATGGTACATATCATTTTTCCCGATTGTAACATGTAAGTAAACTTTTCTCCATCATCATGCAACGATATTATTTCGGGATTATTCCAATTAGATGAAAAATAATCGCTAACGAAATTTTTTGCTACCAATTCAGGATTTTTACGCCATTGTTCATAACCGTAATTCACTAATCTTTGTAAACTCTCTGCCTGTGCCAATGTCATCTTCTCAGGAACAGAAATATAAACATCAGATACATCTGATAATTTCATTCTTAGTGTCAGAAGCGGACAATCATCATAGGCACCATTCATTATTTTGAATTCTCTGTTTGTTCTGTGATAAACCTCAACTATCGGTACATCAAGGGCATTATATACGATTTCAAAAAGTTCACCTCTTGTAATCGGTGCGGAATAATCAGGTACAAATGTTCTAAATAATTCCAAATCCTGCAATGCTACTGTTTTATACCCATCAGGGAATCCGCCTAAATCTTCTGCGAACAAACCATAACCTAACATTTCAACAATCATTTTAAAGCTTTCTGAATATGTGATGTTATTATATGGTTTGAAAGTTGGATGATATGGATCATCACCATATCCCTTAATAAGTCCATATTGTCTTGCAGTTTCTATATAACCGAATGCCCAAAAATTTGCATCAACATCAGAAAAATACGGTGCAACACTTGTTGGAGCAGGAGCTGCATTTAATGCCTTACAAATAACCTTTGTAAATTCTGCTCTTGTTATGTTTTCATCCAATCGTAAATTACCATCAGGATCTCCTTCAACTATCCCAAGTTCAATCAGATTTTTAACTTTTCCTTCAAGATACGCATTAGCAGTAATTTCTTTCAAAGGTCCTTCTGTTACAACATAATGACCATAACATCTTGTTGATGTTGGGTTAGAAGTAGATATTTCAAAATAAAAAGGTGTTGGTGTGCTAAAAACAATTTCTTTTACATCAGCCGAAGCTAATGAACCTTTACTATCGGAGGTAAAAGAATATACCATTGGTAAGCCATTGGCATCATTTATTATTTCTCCGTTTTCCTTATTCTTTACTGTAAATGTAACTGTGCCTTGTGTTCCGTTTGTGTCAACTTCACATACATTCAAGTAGCAGGAATTAGTTGTAGTTTTAAAGTATCTGTTAGAAATCCCTATACCTTTCTCTGATGATGCTCCATTCATATAATCAACATATGTACTGTTAGTCAAATCCAACATCTCAAATGGGATTTCACCATTTTCAGTTGTTGTATATTCAACTGCTAAAACACTTACACTACATAACGATGCTATAAGTCCTAATACCAAAATTAAACTAAAAATTCTTTTCATCAATATCATCCTTTCGTATTTTCTTTCTTATTTGATGCAGCAAACACACCGCAACCAATGTTATATAAAACTAGTGCAATTCCAACTTGCCACTCAGGGAGTATCATATATTCATTTGTTAATCCTGAGTAGATGAAGAATATACCAATACATACACCCGGAATTGCTGCCCACCATTTATTTTTTGCAAGCAGTATTCCTGACACAATCATCAATGCAAGAATGAACCACCCGTGCGGCTCGATTGAGCCTGCGTTTTCAACAATCAGCAACAGATACACTAAACCAAAAACTATCGCCGGGAGAAAATAAAATATTTTCTTCATTATTTGTCACCCTTTCTCTTTTTTCTTATCATGAGAACAATTAGTGTTATGAGCACTACGAAGATAATTACATAAGCGATTATGAGGATTCCATCAGGATCACCCAAAAAAGAAAATATTCTATCATTTTGTGCTTCAGGGAGATATTCACTTTTCATAATGTTATGCAACCTCCTTTATTCCTGATAAACATTGAAATATTGTGAGTCCTCAACTGTTCCATCTTCAAATTCAAATCTGAAGAACAGATGTCCTCGTGTTGCATCTGACGGCAACGAAATTTCCATATTAAGAACTTCTGCCATAGAATGATATGAATATGGTGGTTCAATTTTAGCAATTTCTTTTGCCATTTTATCCATTTCTGTTCCTGTCGGAGTAAAAATAGCAGTTACAGATATTGGTTTTTCATAATGAAAACTTGGAAACGGGAATAATGCAACAACCTTTTCAGGGAACTTATACCAACCATCATCTTGTTTTACTACGGGTGTCTTTTCAATACTTGGCACATAAAAGAATATTTCCTTTTCTGCTTCGTTCTCAAAGGCTTCTACAACCCAAACACCATTATCAGTTTTATCTATTGGTCGTACTAATTCCAAGTTATATGTGGTTCCGTCTAATTCAAACTTCACGCTACATCTTTCAGAACCACCTGCAAGCTCAACTATTTTCCCATTTTCTGCATCCTTGTTTGTCTTATATCCCACAAAAGCTTTTACTACTAATTCAGGAACTGTTCTCCAACTCATGTGCCCTTCATTAACTAAATTTTGAAGTCTATTGACATCAGCCATTGTCAACTGTTCACGCTCAGAAACAAGTTCAGTATTATCGTATGGATTTGCGAGCTTAAATAATCGTACCATTGTTGCTACTGTCTGTTCTACGGTGTAGCTTCCTTTTGGTGAAAATTCATTGTCGCTTGTACCTAACATAATTCCAAGCTCTTTCAAGTAAAATACTGCTTCAAATGCCCAATCAGAAATCATATCTTTATCAGAGTAAAAGGAAACACTTTCATTATAAGCTGATTGCGGCATATCAACCCAAAAACAATGTGTGATTATACGATAGAGAATGGTTGCAGCTTCTTCACGAGTTATAAAATCACTTGGTGCAAAGGTAACACCCGTTTTGTGATGTTCTTTACCCAAAATCACTCCTGATTTATATAACTTTAATACATTGATATTATCTGTATCTTTTATACCGAGAGGTCTTTGTGGATTTTCCGTGGGAAGTATAACTCCGGCAGATTCTATCATTCTAACTGCTATGTTGCAAAAATCCTCACGACAGATTGATGAAGGGAAGTTCCAACTGTTATCCTCGTTTATAATTCCGAGGTTTACGGCTTCTGCAATAATATCCGTTGCCCATTCACTACTGTTAATACTTTTGTATAGATTATAATAGTGTTCAAGGCATTTTCTAACTTCTGTATCATCTATTGCACGATATTGAATACCATCAATTTTTTCTCCGGTAGAAACGGTATATTCAATAATTTCCCCTTTATCAGTTTTGAATTTAACCCAATATAACCATCCGCCTGCTCCTGAGTCATAGTTTTGACGGAGCTGCAAATTCTTAACTGTATCAGCAATAGCAGATATAATTAACGGAGAAGTTATTATAACCTCATCAGCTTGTTTTCTAATACTAATCTCCGCAATGTTTTTTTGAGATAAATTTGTTAATTCATCAAATGTTTTGATGTTGTTTGCAATGTCTGACAAGTAATTTTGTGTATATATTATAATTTCATTTTTATCATAAGAACTTCTGTCGAACTTTAAATCAAATATTCTCTGTAAATCATCTGCCGATACATATATTTCGTTCTCGTAACCGTATGTGATAGATACATCTGTTAGACTTTCCAAATATTGAATCTTTCCTGATTTCTCGGTTAATTTGATTATATTTTTACCAACTTCAAAGTCAATTTGTTTTATTTTTCCTTCATTGTTTATACATGGTTTACCTTCAGTTATAGTAACTTTTCCGTTTCCCTCTGAAATAACATATCCTAAAAGTCCGCAAAATTCGTTTATAGAAACCATTATTGAATCGTTAATTTTTATAACACCTGAACCCTTTGGTTCATAAACAACATCATCAATAGAATAAAACCATTTCAGGTGTTCTATATCACCTGCAAATACATTAAAACTCAAAATATTGAGCAACAAAATTACAACTAACAATAAACTCATTTTTTTCATAATCTCAAACCTCCTAATTTTCACTAAAATCAATTAACATTGTTCCTTTGTACTTTAAAATACCTTTTTGATTTATTCTGTATCCGTTGTACGAATACTCTGACACATAAAAGCTAAGTTTTTTATCTCCGGCAAGGAATGTCACAACATAAGAATCTTCATCACGAAAGTTTTCAGCTTTTCGTGCAAGTCTGCTTTGATAATATTGCTTGTTGAGGACCTTTGCTTCAACCTCTTTTTCATTGCCGAATTTGTTCAAAATGATGCGTAAGAGAATTCCTACAATAATTACAATTCCTATAAAAAGGAAAATAGTGTTGATATAATCGCCTATGCTCATAACATCACTCCATTCGGTTTTCGTTTGCTGAAAGTATATCATATAATGATATGAATTTTATTTTTATTGCATAAAATGCACCTTTTTTTGTAAAATTGGTAAAAAAATAAATGCCGAACCCCAAAGCTCGGCACTTATCTCATTAACAATTAAATATTACGAAAGATAATACAAATTTATTATCTGATTGGTCTATTTTAAGTACATGATTATATTTTGAAAGAGCTTGCTTGATGTTTTCAAGACCAAACCCGTGATTCACTTTATCGACTTTTGTTGTCTGTAAGTCTGATGTGCTTGCTAATGCAGTATTTGTGATTTTACAAATCAACTGACAATCATCATAGATTGCAGAAACATTTATCAATTTATG
>JAFWWX010000046.1 GCA_017517985.1 Clostridia bacterium
GTTCTACGGTTACATTTGCCGCTTTACAGCCTGCATCACACGCCGCAAATGCTGCAACAAGGCCGTAAACCTCTATCATACCTACTGCGTTTGACATATTACAAAATTCCTTTCTCTGTCAAGATTACGGAATAATTGCAATCTTCAGACCATCCTGACGAAGGTTTGTCGCCAGAGCTTCATTTGCATCCGCAAGATGGAACTTATGTGTAATAAGTTCATTAAGCGGGAGTCCGATTGCCTTTGCACGCTTGAGAAAATCAAAAGTAGTCGCATAGTCTCTAAGAGTATACACCCAGGAGCCCACTGTTGTGATTTCCTTTGCACAAATATCAAAGTGAGGATTGATTGTTGCGTCTCCGCCGTTTATAAAGAAACCAAGCTCACAAAGTCCACCGCCATTTCTTATAAACTTATAGATATTGGAGTGTGCCACGGGTGAACCGGTACATTGGAACGCAAAGTCTGCAAGGTAGCCTCCAAATGCGTCCTTAACAGCATCTGCGAGTGCTTCCTGTCCCTTATGCTTCGTAAAGTTAACGGTTGCGCTTGCTCCCATTTTCTTTGCAAATTCAAGTCTTTGTTCATTACCATCAACGGCAACAATATTTTCAGTACCCATAGTTCTGAGAACTGCAATACATATAAGACCAATAGGTCCACATCCCTGAATTACAACTCTTGAATTGAATCTAAGAATATTTGTGGATTTCGCTCTTTCAACCGCGTGAATAAGTACTGCCGCAGGTTCAATAAGTATTCTTGAATCAAGGTCAAGGTCACTTACATTGAAGATTGTTGAGCCTTTTCTTACAACTATGTAATCGGCGTACCAACCGTTGAGATGTACATCGTCATCCGGAAGAAGTCCGTAAACATCTGCTCCACCAACATTCTGTTTGTTAAGGTCAAACATTGTAATATCGGGGTTATCCTTAAAGATCATACAGGTTACGATTTTGTCTCCTATACCGAGAGGCTTTCCAGCGCTGTCCTTTTTAACATTTTTGCCAATCTTTACGATTTCACCGGTTCCCTCGTGTCCGAGAACTACCGGAATAAGTCCGAAGGGATCACGCTTATACTCATGTGCATCTGTTCCACAGACACCGCAGCCCTCCATTTTTACAAGCACATCGTCGTCGCCTATCTCCGGAATGGGATATTCCTTTATTTCAAACTGCTCTGTCTTTGTAAGAAGTGCAACACGGCTTGTTTTAGGTATTGCTCCGCTTGTACTTCTCGTAGCTGATGAAACATTTGATGTTCCCTTTATTCCAGATATTACCTCTTTGACTATGGCTTCAATTCTTTCTTGTTCAGTCATTTGTCTTTTTCCTTTCAGTCAAAGATAATGCAAATTGCATAATATGCATATTTTCTTGGTTAAACTTACACATAAAATGCATACTTGCCATTTTTCATTTTTTAATTAAATAACTCGTCAAATACCCTTTTACCATATGCAGAAAGTGCAGTATCCTGTTCTTCACTTCCTCCGCTGACACCGATACCACCAAGTATTTTTCCTGACGCTTCAAGTGTATCACCACCACCGAAAATCACAATTTTACCACCGTTTGTATGCTGAATACCATAAAGCGGAGCACCCGGCTGTGAAAGTCCGGACAATTTCTTTGTTGACATTTTCAGTGCAACAGATGTATATGCTTTGTTAATTGCAATATCACGACTTGCAAGATATGAGTTATCCATACACTCGCAAAGTTTTAGATTTCCACCGTCATCGGCAATTGCAACAACAGCATTAACCCCCATCTCGCGTGCTTTAAGTTCAACTCTCTGTGCAATCAGCTTTGCATTATCAAGAGATATGTATGATATCTTGCTTTTCGGCATCATTGGAACAGATTTTGTATCAACCTGTTCTTTTATAGCCTTGACCGCCTCACTGACGAGTTTATCTATGTCTACCACTTCTAATTACTTGCCGAGAGAAGCAAGAACCTTCTTTGTGATTTCAGCGATAAGAGCGCTGTCATCACCGCATGAACCTGAGCAAGAACCTCCACAGGAGTGGCAGCTGGGCTTACCAGATTTAGCGTTGGGGCAAAGATCAGCCGGGTGCTTGCCCTTAAGACCAAACTGACGTCTTATTTCGTAGAGTCTCTGTACCTGATCTTCAGAAAGCTGCTTAGGACCACCAAGCATTTTGGACTGATAGAGAAGCTGTGCATAGAATTCAAGTGATTCCATCTTGTGATATGCATTAAGAAGTGAATCGGAGAATGAAAGTGCACCGTGGTTTGCAAGAAGAACTGCGTCGTAATACTGAACATACTTTGATACAGCATCCGGAATTTCTTCTGTGGAAGGTGTGCCGTATTCAGCAATCGGAACACATCCAAGAGCAATTACCGCTTCAGGCATAATCGGTTCTGTAAGCGGAATACCTGCAATTGCAAAGCTTGTTGCATAAAGGGGATGTGCATGAACAACGCTCTTTACATCAGGTCTTTCTTTATAAACTCTCATGTGCATCTTGATTTCAGAGGAAGGCTTGAAACCTTCATTCGCCTGAATAACCTTGCCTTCTGCGTCAACCTTGCATATGTATTCGGGAGTCATAAAACCCTTGGATACACCTGTAGGTGTACAGAGGAATTCGTTATCGTTGAGTTTTACGGAAATGTTACCGTCGTTGGATGCAACCATTCCTTTGTCGTAAATTCTCTTGCCGATTTCACAAATTTGTTTTTTGATTTCGTACTCTGACATTTTTCTGTCTCCTTTAATAAAAATTTGTTTATTGTTTAATTTTGGTGTTATTACACACATTCATGTATAAATAATACCACATTCATTTGGGTTTGTCAACTGTTTTTAACATAATTTTGTTGTTTTTATTTGGTTTTGCTGTGGTTTTATGTTGTTTTTTGTTCCAAAAATAGTCTTTTGTTAATATATCGTGAACGTTTGGACTATTTCAGATACTCAAGCAATTCATCTATCCCCTTTTTATCCTTTGACGAAGTCATAAATATCCTGCTGCATCCGCAAAGCTCAAGTCTCATTTTCGCAAGGTGGCACCTGGCTTCCGGATGGTCGCACTTTGTCACTATTCCCACAACAGGTCTGTTAGCTACAGGCGCACATGCGGGTGGAAAAACACAAAAATCATCTGTAGCACATAGAACAAGTCCTACAACATCCGCCTCAAATGAATATACTGCAAGAGCGCCACCAAGATCGTTCCCTTCAGTATATTCACCGGGAGTATCGATAAATGTATCGGAATAATCTATGTACTGGGTTTTACGGTAAACAAGCTCTTCGCCTTTAAGGGCCTCTATAAGAGTTGTTTTACCGCTTCCGCTTCTGCCCATAAAAATTATTTTCTTCATATTTTTATGTCTTTGTTATCTCGCAAATTGTAAATCCGAGTTTTCTTTCAGCATAATCAACTACCGCAGATAGCGCAGATTCAACCTCTGAAACAGTACCAATAACTATTAGTGTTCCTGAAAATCTGTCAACAAATCCAACATCGGCGCCGGAGGATTTCATTGACAGGTCAGCCGCTATTATTGCGTATTCGCTGGGACACATTGTAACTATTCCAATTGCAGACTTTGTACTGTAGTCTACTGTTGGATCAAGTCCGAGCTTTTTGTACAGCGTATTATCAGGATTTGCAATTATGTGTGCAAGTGTTATCTGTTTTCCTGGAACAGATTCCTGAATAATTCGCTGTTTGGTTTCGTATATTTCCATTCTATCCTCCAATTATTGCCTCAAGCCCCTGGGCTTGCGCGATCCTTCGCAGGCTTTCCATCTTCTCACTTGACGGTACGGGAACATCTCCCATTTTATATTCCCTGTCAAGACCTACATATTTATCATATCCAAGTCTATGATACGGAAGCAGGTGTATTTCCCTAACACCGGGAAGTGCTGCTGCAAATTTTGCAATTGCCTTTATCTCATCCTCGGTATCGTTGAATGTTGGAATTACAGGCACTCTTATTACAAGCCTTGTACCGCTTTCTGCAATTTTTCTTGCATTGTTAAGTATCAGTTCGTTTCTGAGACCACAGAACTGTTCGTGTTTTTCAGAGTCTATATGTTTTATGTCCATAAGAACAGTATCAAGAACCGGAAGCACAGGTTCAATCATTTCCCAAGGTAGACACGCTGTTGTTTCAACAGCAGTATTAATTCCCTCTTTTTTACATTCGGAAAGAAGTGCTATGACAAAATCTGTCTGACAAAGAGCCTCCCCTCCAGAAAGGGTGATTCCTCCCCCACTTCTTCGGTAGTATGGCATATCCTGAAGTACTTTTTTCATTACCTCTTCGACGGTTGTATCATAACCTACAACCTTTGTGCCGTCTTTAATTTTCATTCGCTGTATTCTGTAGCTCTGCGATTCAGGATTACAACACCAACGGCAACGAAGTATACAGCCTTTCAAAAACACTATCGTCCGTATTCCCGGTCCGTCGTGGGTTGAAAATTTTTGTATGTCGAATATTCTTCCGACTACGGATTTATTGTCCATTGTAGTTCCTTTCGGAATAATTTTTCATTTTACGGTATATAAGTTGTCATAATGCTGACTGCTCTGTTCTGTTTATAATGTCATCCTGCAAGGATTTTGAAAGAGTAGTAAACAAGGCACTATAGCCTGCAACACGAACAACAAGGCTCTTATATTTGTCTGGATTCTTCTGTGCGTCAAGAAGAGTTTCACGGCTGACAACATTAAACTGCATATGACTTCCCTTCATTTCAAAGTATGTCTGAACCAGAGCCGCAAAATTCTCAAGTCCGCCGTCTCCTGCCAGTGCACTGGGGTGGAACTTCATATTGAAAAGTGTTCCGTTTGATGCAATGCCGTGGTCAAGTCGCGATACAGAATTTGCGCTTGATGTAGGTCCGTTTATATCTTTACCTGCACTGGGTGATACGCCATCAGCAACGGGTGTTCCTGAAAGTCTGCCATCCGGTGTTGCTCCGGTCTGTGCACCAAGCGGTACATTGGCAGATACAGGATAAAGCCCTGCCTGGAAAATTCCGCCTCTCGGATTTTTGTAATTAAGAAGCGGTTTTGTATATGTATACGCTGCTTCTCTTGCTATCGCATCAACTTCTTCTATATCATTTCCATACTTTGGAGCATCAAGAATCATCTTTTGAATATCAGCATAATGTGCATTACTGTTGTTCGCCTTTATTTCATTATAGATTCTTCCGACTATCTCATTTGTAATATTAATACCTCTTTCGGAAAGCTCCATAGCAATATGTTCAGTTAACTTTTCAGTATTGATACTGCCGTTTCCAAAGTTATTATCAAGTGCATCACGAAGTTCAGAGAGGGTAAATTTTTTCTGTTCAAATACAAGTGTTTTAATTGCATATAGTGCATCCGCTACATTTGCAATACCAAAGCCTTGTGGACCTGTAAAATTATAGACACATCCACCCTGCTCCGGGGTCTTTCCTCTCTTTATGCAATCATCAAGCATAGATGAAAGATACGGAAGCGGACAAAGCTCTGCATGAGCTACATCTATTGCGTTATCCGCGTTAACAAGAAGTGATATACAGTAGTTCATCTGTGCCTTGTAGGCATCAAAGAAATCTTCATATGTCTTAAAACCCGAAACATCTCCGGTTTTCAAGCCTACCTGTTCTCCGTCAAACATACCGTTTGAGAACACCAGCTCCATAGGCTTTAGCATATTGAAGAAAGCTGCATCGTGCCATCCCCACGTTTTTCCTGCAACCTGAGGCTCAACACATCCGATTATATTATAATCCCTTGCTTCCTCAATTGTAAGTCCCCTTGACATAAGTGACGGAATAATAACCTCGTCGTTGTAATATGCGGGAAGTCCTACACCTGTTCTTGTAAGTTCTGCTGCACGAATAATAAATTCGTGTGGAGTTTTATTCCAAATACGAACAGAAAATGAAGGAGCCGGCAGCATAACATGCATAGTTGCATCTATACACATAAATGAAAGATCATTTGTTGCGTCCTCACCGTTTATATCCTGACCGCCTGCAATAAGATTCTGGAATAATGAGTAACCTGCAAAACCTTCAGCGCTCGCAGCATCACGGCACTTGTTGAGGTCATTAAACTTTATCCAGATACAGTCAATAAGCTCCTGAGCAAAATCTCTTGTAATTCTGCCTGAGTCAATATCAGCTTTATAATAAGGATACATATACTGGTCAAAACGCCCAGGAGATATTGAATGACCACTTGATTCAACCTGAAGAAGCATCTGAACAAACCAGAAGCTCTGACAAGCTTCATAGAAACTTTTAGCACCATTTGCAGGAACCTTTTTACAGATTTCAGAAATTCTTATAAGCTCTGCCTTGCGTTCTATGTTTGTTTCCTTTTCAGCCATTTGAGATGCAAGTGCGGAATACCTGTTTGCATATGTAATAACAGCCTTACAGCTCATAATTACAGCTTCAAGTAAAGCCTTTTTGGTAACATAATTATCGTCACCGAAATTCATTCGTGAAAGCTCCGCCTCTACCTCGCGTATAATTCCAAGATACCCTACGGCAAGGACTTTATCATATTGAACGGTTACATGACCAACACCGTTATAAAAGTAATTACCGGGAGTAAAGATATTATGCTTCATTGCAAGCTTTGCTTCAGGCGCAATCAACGATGTCGCAAGCTCGCTTGTAGTCTTTCCCTTCCAGTATTTATATATCGTTCGCAGAGTATTCTTTGTATTTTCGGAAATATAAAACGGATCTGCGCTTCTTTTTTCCACAGTGTCAAATTCCGCTTCAAGCCATTCAAATGAAAACTCCGGAAAAACCTGACAGCTTCTCGGTGCAACTGTTGCAGAACCTACAACAAGCTCATCGGGACGTATCGTTACAGGAATGTTTTCAAGTATATTTTTAAATGCCTTTGCACGTCTTATAACAATAGGCTCTCCTTCTGTCTGCATATAGCTTTCAGTGAGAAGCACAGCTCTGTCAGCTTCAATCTGTGGCATGCTCGAAAAAATATGTTCTTTAATTCTTTCGATTCTTGCACTTTTTTTGCATCTTAAACTGTTGTATGTAGGCAAGAAATCACATCCTTTGCAGAAATTTCCGTCTTTACTCGGATTCTACTTTGAATTATACAACAATAATCTTTGTTTGTCAAGACAAAACAACAAATATTTTTCTGTTTTTCTTTGTTTTTGACTGTATTCTTGTTGGTTTTATGTTGTTTTTTGCTAAAAACAAAAAAACAAGGTATTACAGTCATCTGCAATACCCTGCCAAAAATACTATTATACAATTGAAATAAGATACTTAAGCGCATCATATCCACAATCAAATTTATGTGTGCAAACAGAAGCAAGTTCATCACATCTGTTTCCAATACAACAGGAAATCTTCGCACTTTTAGCCATACATACATCGTTTCCCCTGTCTCCAAGAACCGCCGTATCGTATTTCGTCAACATCAGTTTCATATGGAGATCGGAAAGAGCTGTACCTTTATTAGAAAAACGGTTTACATACTGTATTATATTTGAATCTTCTTCCCAGTGGCTGCGGATTCCACAGTATTCAGGAAGATTTATTTTGTCACCAAAGGTGGTAATTTTAAATATTCTGTCTTTAATATCAAATATATTTCCGACAGCAAGAGCATTGAATCCTCTTGCCTGTGCAGGTATATCGCCGTAATAATAATTCTCAAATGCACCATGAAGTACAAATGAAAATCCTTCTTTTTTATGCCTGAAAAACATTTCTGTATCAGAGGTTTCAATTTTTCTTGCATATATAACATTGCCGTTTTTTACAGTCAGTGCTCCATCACAACAGGTAAAAAAAATTTTGTCCGCAAATTGCGGAAGAAAAGATATAAGTTCAGAATAATTTCTTCCGGAAGATATTGCAAAGGAAACTCCTCTATCAAGTAATTCTTCTATTGCAGATATAGTGTCCGAAGACAAAGATGATTCTGTATACGGCAAAAGAGTTCCGTCAAAATCCGATACTGCAAGCTTTATCATCCTGCACCTCAATTATCAAAAAGAGATTTCAGCTTACTACTGTTTTCTTTTTTTCTTTCAGCTGTCTTTTCTGCGTCAACTTTTATTTCGGAAATTTCACCCTTACTGTCAAATGTAAGCTCAACAATATCCCCTTCAGAAAAAGAATCACTGGAAGAATATTCTAAAGTCTCTGAATTTGACAGATGTTCGAGTATCAATATTCCGTTTTCTATCCTGTCAACAGCGTATAATTCTTTTATACAACTGTTTCTATGCTTAAAAAAATTTATTATTTTATTCATATCAATAATTCCGTTAATATGATATATGTATTTCAGAAAGCCCATCAACACCACTTACATAATGCTCTGCAGCACCAAGAGCTTCAATAAGATGTCTTGTTTCATAATATATTTTCTCGGTTTTTGTTCCCCCCGAAATATATTCACTCGGTGTACTCCACAGACAAACATCAGGCGTCGCAAGAGCATATATTTCAGAGAGTGCTCCACGGATTCCGTGATTTGCCATCTGTACTATGTCACAGTTAAGCTCGCTCTTATATCTTTCAAGTATTGATATACTTGCCTCTTTCATAATATCTCCGAGAAATAGTATTGAGGTACAGTACATATTGAATTTATAAACAGCACTTGTGTTGTTAACATAGTCCCTAGTGTAATCACCGTCACCTCCAGAAAAAACTCTTATCATAGTTCTGCCGAGCTTTATTCTGTCGCCGGTATGTACTGAAACAGCAGGAATTCCGCTTCCTTTTATAAGTGTATTGCAAAGTGCAACAAAGGGGGCAGAATCCGGCTCATATTTTTCCACTTTTTCAAGACTTATATGGGAATAGAATATTTTTCGTATTTTTATATCATCCGGCATATCGGCAAGAATACTCGTCAGTGCCCCTGCATGACCGGGATG
The DNA here is from genome assembly GCA_017517985.1 of Clostridia bacterium. Next base: position 8,940 of record JAFWWX010000046.1, read on the forward strand.
AGGATGAGTAATAAACCAGGCTGTTACTTCACCGGAACACTTCTCACGTATCATATTCAAAAGAAGCTCTGCATCCTCGCTGTGTCCGCCGTCAATAACATAACTTCTTCCGTCAACAGCGTTAATTATATACCCCATTCCTGTTTTTCCTTCCAGACACGGAAGCTGCCAGAGAACATAGTCTTTATTGGGTGCTATTTTATTTTTAGGTGACATTTCCGCACTCCTTTCAGAAAAATTGAGAATAAAAACCAACCGTTACAAAATAATGCAACGATCGGGATAAATGCAAAATAAGTATAACACCACTTTGTGACTATTTCAATAATAATTCGTTTACTTTATGAATAGCCAGTTAAATTTGATAAATAAATACTGTCATATACAATTAGGTTATGTCAGTTTTGAGATTTTTGAAACGAAAAGTGTCCCTTCAGAAACAGTGAATTTTATATTATATCCATAAAACTCAAATGAGTACTCTCTGTCACCGTCTGAGATATATGCCGGCCTCGGATCCTGAGAAAGAATCCCCTTTAATTCCTCCATGTGTTCCTCCGGAAATATGCCTGTACATTCATCGTTTAATTCAATCTTCAAAAATGCAGTATCTTTTCCAGAAAAATCCGCAGCAAATCCGGATGTTGCATTATCAACTTTATCAGAAAGAGGAAGATATGGTTTTATGTCAATAATTGGTGTACCGTCAACCATATCAGCACCTTTAACATACAGCACTGTACCACTTTCATCAGTATATCCAATTTTCTCAAGCTTTAATACAGACATTCCAATAAAATTCGGTCTAAAGGGAGATCTTGTTGCAAGCACACCCATTCTGATATTTCCTCCAAGTTTTGGCGGTCTAACTGTAGCTCCTATATTAGCACCTACATTGTCAGAAAACATCCAAAGAACCCAAATATGCGAAAAACCTTCAAGTCCTCTTGTCCAATCAGGACCACTATACTGCTTTTCAAACACAATTTTTCCACAAAGCTCCGATACAATTCCGCTTTGTCTTGGAATTCCGAATTTTGAGGAAAATCCTGTTTGAATTTTCCCTATCGGTCTTACTTCATATTTATCATTCATATTACTTAACACTTTCATCCAAAAAAAGGTTTTCAAGAGCATCGTAGCCGAAATCCTCTTTAAGAATTGTTATAAGTCTTGAAACAGGAAGTCCGACAACATTGTAAAAATCACCGTTTATACCGCTGACAAATGCACCTGCAACCGACTGTATACCATATCCGCCAGCCTTATCATACGGTTCGTTCGAGGCAACATAACCCTCTATCTCCCTATCGGTAAGCTCTCTGAAATATACCTCTGTTTTAACGCTTTCGCATATCTTTTTTTCACCGTAAATAATACATAGCCCGCTTATTACGCTATGCTTATTCCCGGACAGGAGTTTCATCATTTCATATGCCATTGCAGTATTCTCAGGTTTACCTAGAATCTTATCCTCACAAAACACAAGAGTATCTGCCGCAACAATAATTGCATCAACACCCGAAGAAGCAATATGCTTTGCTTTTTTCTCTGACAGGTATTTTACTATTTCGGACGGCTCTTTTATACTTTCCGGTATACTTTCATCAACCTCTGCAGGCATACTTTCAGCTAAAATGCCGTATTTTTTAAATAGCTCTATTCTTCGGGGGGACTTTGAGGCAAGAATAACCTTTTTCATAATTAAAGTACCTTTCTTGCTATAATAAGAGCGATAAGAACAAATATTATAGATGAAATAGTAAGATTAATTGACAATCCAAAATCAAGTGCAAGAACTCCCAGATTAAGACTTACAGGACCGTTTGTGCCAAACTTTATCCCATAAGAGAGCCATTCCAAATATCTTACACCGCGTGCAAGTTCTCCTATAAAAGTTCCGACAACAATTCCTGATAACAACATAATAATGTAAATAAGACTCTTTGATTTCATAACAATTCCTTTCTGTAATTACTTTCAATATTTTAATATTTTCTCACGAGCACGAAAGTCCGGCATATACCGCCCTAATAGTTCGTAAAAATCTCTGCTGTGGTTGTGGTGCTTTATATGTATTATTTCGTGAAGCACAACATAATCAATACATTCATCGGGATAACGCATAAGAAGATACGAAAAGCACAGTGAATTTTTTCCGCTACAGCTACCAAACCGTTTTTTCGCTCCGGTTATTTTTATGCCGGTAGGATAAAAACCTGTAAGAACAGAAAAATATCTGACCTTTTCCGGAAGAATTTCTTCTGCACGTTTTTTTAGTATTACAATTTCCTCGCTGTTCGGTTCAGGATATTTCTCTTTTTTAGCAATTCGTCTTTTTATTGCATTCTCTATCCAATCCTCGTGTCGGTAAATAAGCGACATTATTTCTTCTTCGGGATATTTTACCGGCACACGGACAAGTACTTTCAGTTCGGATGTGACTTCGATTGAAACTGAACGTCTTTTTGTTCTGATTATCTGAATATTTAACTTGTCCGCCTCCCAAATAATTTATTACAGTTTTATTTTACTATAAAAATGCTATTATGTCAAGAAATGATTTGTCAGTTATTGGTGTAAAAATTTTCAAAGTGTTTTTAAATTAAAGCATTATCTGTGATAGAATTATGTTTGTAATTTTTTTACTTTTGTACAGAAAGGATACTGCCTTTTGAAAGCTTTTGTTATCATAAATCCGAATGCTGGAAACGGCGAACTTATAAAGAATACGCCATCCATTATAAAAAATCTTAACGACAATGGAATACTTACGGATGTAATGCTTACAAGCTGTCAGGGGGATGCCACAGCATATGTAAAAAAATACGGTAAAAATCGAAATCTTATCGTCTGTGCCGGTGGCGACGGAACTCTTAACGAAGTTATAAATGGGGTTATGTCCTTTAATAAAGAGAACCGCCCTAATATAGGATACATCCCCTGTGGAACAACAAACGATTTTGCTCGGAGTCTTCGTATACCTACAAATATTGTTGACGCAACAAATAATATTATTTTCGGAAGTCCCCAACCCTATGACATTGGACGATTCAACGATAAATATTTTGTTTATGTAGCTGCGTGCGGTGCTTTTTCCGGAAGTTCATATTCCACACCTCAGGATATGAAGCGTATTTTCGGGCATATGGCATATCTTTTTGAAGGTATTAAGGAAATCCCCTCCATAAAGTCTCATCATATGAAATTTGAGTTTGATACCGGAGAAATCCTTGAAGGAGATTATGCTTTCGGTGCAATAAGTAATACTAAAAGCTATGGTGGTGTTGTCAGCCTTGACAAATTGGGGGTTGATATTTCAGATGGAATTTTTGAAATGACACTTATTAAACTTCCAAAAAACATTATTGAAACCGGAAAAGTTGCTCTTTCTCTTGGCAGTGGTGATTATGACAAGTCACTTATTACTTTTGAACGTTTTTCCTCCTGTAAAATTACAGTAAGTTCAAGTGAACTTATCTGGAGTATTGACGGAGAAAAAGGAGATGCCTTTTCCGAAATAAATGTTGTAAATATGAAACAAGCAGTAAACTTCATAAACAGACAATAAAACAGATCTGTATTTCACAAAAATGTTTACTATCATATAAATTATTAATCAAACGAAAATTTTCGTATAATCCTATTGCATTTTGGAAAAATATGTTGTATAATGTTATTTGCTATAACGAAAGAATATGTAATAACTTTTCTTCAAGAGAGCTTGCGGTGGGTGTGAGCAAGCAGAAAATGTTACTTTTCCGCTTTCCGAGCTTTCGGAGAAATCCGAAGGGTTCGCCCTTTACAGCGATAGCGAGTGACCGTTTTTGGTAATTTGGGTGGCAACACGGAGTCTTTCGTCCCATAGTATGGGCGGAGACTCCTTTTATTTTCAATATAATTTTTATATGAAAGGAAAGGTCGACAAAATGATTGACATTAAATTCTTAAGAGAAAATCCCGATGTTGTAAAACAGAACATCAGAAACAAATTCCAGGATTCAAAACTTCCTCTTGTTGACGAGGTTATCGCGCTTGACGCAAAGTCAAGAGCCGTAAAGCTTGAAGCAGACAATCTAAGAGCAGAAAGAAACAAATGCTCCAAAATGATTGGTGCTCTTATGGGACAGGGTAAAAAGGACGAAGCAGAGGAAATGAAGAAAAAAGTTTCCGAGCAGGCACAGAGACTCTCTGAATGTGAGGCTCTTGAGGCTGAATACTCTGAAAAAGTTACAAAAATTATGATGGTTATCCCCAACATAATTGATCCGTCTGTTCCGATTGGTAAAGATGACAGCGAAAATGTTGAGGTCCAAAAGTATGGTGAACCGATTGTTCCGGACTTTGAGATTCCTTATCATACAGATATTATGGAAAAATTTGACGGTATAGACCTTGATTCCGCAAGACGTGTTGCAGGTAACGGGTTCTACTACCTTATGGGCGATATCGCAAGACTTCACTCTGCGGTTATCTCCTACGCAAGAGACTTTATGATTAACAGAGGCTTTACCTACTGTATTCCTCCTTTTATGATAAGAGCAGACGTTGTTACAGGCGTTATGTCCTTTGCAGAAATGGAAGCTATGATGTACAAGATTGAGGGTGAAGACCTTTACCTTATCGGTACATCTGAACATTCTATGATTGGTAAATTTATTGACCAGATCATTCCTGAAAGTTCCCTCCCCCAGACTCTTACAAGCTATAGCCCTTGCTTTAGAAAAGAAAAAGGTGCTCACGGCATTGAAGAAAGAGGCGTATACAGAATCCACCAGTTTGAAAAGCAGGAAATGA
>JAFWWX010000205.1 GCA_017517985.1 Clostridia bacterium
GACTCCTCTGACGGATACACCTGCTGGCAGAAGAAGACTATCGACTTCATCCGTGAAAAGTACGGCGACTCCGTAAAGGTTGGCGCTGGTAACGTTGTTGATCGCGAAGGCTTTATGTTCCTTGCTGAAGCAGGTGCTGACTTTATTAAGGTCGGTATCGGTGGCGGCTCTATCTGTATTACACGCGAGACCAAGGGTATAGGCAGAGGACAGGCAACCGCTCTTATTGAGGTTTGCAAGGCAAGAGATGAATATTTTAAAGAAACCGGTATTTACGTGCCCGTTGGCTCCGACGGCGGTATCGTTCATGACTACCATATGACTCTCGCTCTTGCAATGGGCGCTGACTTCCTCATGCTCGGCAGATACTTTGCAAGATTTGACGAAAGCCCCACAAACAAGCTCCTTGTTAACGGCGTTTATGTTAAGGAGTACTGGGGTGAAGGCTCCAACAGAGCAAGAAACTGGCAGAGATATGACCTCGGCGGTAAGGCAAAGCTCAGCTTTGAAGAAGGCGTTGACTCATATGTTACCTATGCAGGTTCACTCAGCGATAACGTTGCAAAGAGTCTTTATAAGGTTAAGTCAACTATGTGTAACTGCGGCGTTCTCAACATTCCCGATCTTCAGCAGAATGCAAAGCTCACCGTTGTTTCCGCAACTTCAATTGTTGAAGGCGGTTACCACGATGTTACACTCAGAACAACTGCAAGCTCAGGCAGATAAATAATTAACGGCACTTCGTATTCGGAGTGCCGTTTTTTCGGGATGTTATTTTGCGTTGCTTGCCGCAATGGGTAAAATTGAGTATAATTATACTCGGAGGCGATGAAATGCTCAGCGAAAATATAAAAAATTTAAGAAAAGAAAACGGTATGTCGCAGGAAGAACTTGCCGCAAAGCTGAATGTTGTAAGGCAAACTGTTTCAAAATGGGAACAAAATCTATCTGTACCTGATTCAGAAATGCTTATCTCTATCGCGGAGATTTTTGATGTTTCGGTAAGTCAGCTTCTCGGCGAAACCGTTGAAACAAACGATACCAAAACAGAGCTTGAAAAAATATCGCAGAAGCTTGAAAACCTTAACGAAATGATTGCTCAGAAGAATTCAAGAAACCGCAGAATACTTCTTGTTATCGTTGCCGTTTGTTTGATTATAATTGCATCGGTTATGCTCCTTTTTACGGGAATAGCTGCCGTTAGACTGTTTATGGCATTCAGCCCTTCAAATGATATAGCAATAATCGGCGGTGCTGACGGTCCTACGTCAATTATGATTGCATCAACCGGTTTTGAGTGGGTCGGAGTTGTTGTTTCCGTTCTTTTTACTGTACTTCTTATTTTGGCATCGGTTTATATTTTAAAAAAGATTAGAAAATAAATTAAATATACCACTTGATTTTTGAATTCCGTTACGCTATAATAGAAAAGCTGATTTGCCGGTGTGATGGAATTGGCAGACGTGCCAGACTCAAAATCTACTTCGTAAAATATTTTACGAAATCTCAAAACCGTTGATATATCAGCACTTTCAAAACTCAATATTTTGCTATTTTTGATTCGACCCCCGAAATCGACCCCTTTTTACTTTTGGTAGATTTTGTGAAGTCAGAGTCTGAAATACGCCGATGTGATGGAATTGGCAGACGTGAAGCACTCAAAATGCTTTGGGAATACCCGTGTGGGTTCGAGTCCCACCATCGGCACCACCTTATTTAATCACGGGTTATGTTGCGATAACCCGTGATTTTTTATATCGTTGGGTAGAAACCTAAAATCGCATTTGCCGATTCAATTTTAGAATCCATTGTTAAATGAACATAAATGTTTGCAGTTGTTGAAATATCGCTATGCCCTAACCATTCTGATACCTGCTTGATAGGTACACCGTTAGAAATCAAAAGGCTTGCACAGCTGTGGCGAAGATCATGAAAACGAATCTTTTTTAAGTTGTTTTTCTCCAGTATAATGGGGAAGTGTTGAGTTAAATAATTCGGTTTGATTCTTTCGCCAATTTCATTAACATAAATATAGTCTAAATAATCTTTACAATACGAGTTCCCGCATAGCCTTCTGTTTTCTTCTTGTTCCTTTTTCATTTTGATAAGTAAGTCTTCAAAAGGTTTTACAAGAGGTAAGGTTCTGCGGCTTGATTTGTTTTTTGCTCTGTTTTTTTCAACGAGCGTTGTTTTCCCATCAACAGTAAGTTGTACTACGGTATGGTCAATAGTGAATGTTTTGTTTTCAAAGTCAACTGAACTCCATTTTAAACCTATTATTTCACTTCTTCTTAATCCGTAGAAAGCACCGACAATAATTCCAAATTCAGCAGGGTCTCCTTTAATGACTTTGAAAAGCTCATCAAGTTCTTTGCTGTTATAAAACTGACCTTTGAATGTTTCCTTTTTGGGCAATTCAACAAGCGAAGCCGGATTATATGCTATCATCCTTTTCTTAACTGCAGCATTCAAAGCCTTGTGAATGTTTGCGTGTCTGTGCTTTATGGTATTTGCGCTTACTTTTAATGTGTTCAATTCGTAGTTGTAGTATCTTTCAAGATGCTCAACTGTGAGTTCAGACAGCTTTAAATAAGGGAAAGCATTGCTAAAATACGGAATTACTCTTTTGTTGATGCTCATTTCATAAGAAACAAATGTTGATACTTCAATTGAGTTTTTTATGGTCATAAGCCAATTTGTCATATAATCAACAAAGAGGATTTCTGATGAATTTGAAATAAGGCTCTTTTCTCTCTCAAGTTCATTCTTTTTCTTTTCAAGTTCATCTGTTATTCTTCTTCTTGCTTCCAAAAGCATTGCTTCGGCTTTTTTCTTATTTCCCTTAACCTTTAATCCTGTCGATTTTGATGGTTTTCTATAAACACCGAATTCATCGGTGTAACATAAAACGATATGATAATAACCGTCTTTTTCTCGCAGATGTCCAGCTACCATTATTTTTCCTCCATTCTATGTAGCAGCGATATTCATCCGCCATTGACGCCTATAATATAAATCAAATTGAAAAGGTAGTCAACGATGCGGATTCTTCTGATGCCGATAAGTTTTGCAACATATTTATTAAATGTATTTTTGGTATTCGGTATATTCTTCCGATTCTAAAACTTTTTATCTGTCCTTCTTTAAGGTGTTTACGTACTGTTTTATCGCACATCTTAAAAATAGCACATAAGTCCTCAACAGTAAGAACATCCGGGTATTCTGATAAAATTGATAACTTGTTATCAGTTAATGATAAACCAGTCAATTTAAACACTCCTTTACTAATTCAAAAGTACAATAATCAGTTGGCAGAATTTCCAACTTATTATTCTGCCTTTGAGTTTTTTAAAATTATGCTTCATTGGTCGGCTGTGATTTGCTATATCACACTCGTTCATTAACCCTCCGATTCACTTACGAAGCCTCTCACTCTACTCAGTCATAAAAAGACCTTTCACAATGGGGAGTAGCCACTTTCTGCTGTCATCGCTCAATCGGTAGCATCCGATTTATCTGTCGTAATATTTCTCGCTCGCTAATCAGGTCTTGGCGTATCACACAGACGGCTATTTCAGAAAGATTGTTGCCGTGAAGCTATTCACTTTTCAAGGTTCATTATTTCTATTTATATCGTTTCTCCTTATGGATGAGATGAAAGGGATTCCTTTTCATGTTCAATGGAGGAGAAAGAAGATATATCAATTTGAAGGCATAGAGAATTTCGTTAGAATACTTTCTAATACAGGTATGTTGGGAGTGTCACCATTAATGACATTGACTAAAGCTGTTTTTTGTTCGTTAGTCAAATAAGTACGGGAGCAATAATATCCATCAGCAACCTTAACTCCACCATACTTTCCTTTATAGGTATAAATAGGTGCAAAGCAGCTCAAACACTCTAAATCATAGCGAACAGTTCTTCTGCTTACTCCAAACTCTGCTGCTAAATTATCAATGGTATCATATCTTCGAATACATAATACTTCTAACAACAATTGTCTGCGATTCTTATAATCCAAGCTGTTTTACACCTCCTTCGTTGTATTCTGATATTGAGAATAATCTCTAAATGGGCAAGTTTTTTGCCCATTTAAAAAAGTTTTTTAAAAAATTTTTTCGACGTGTATTTTCATTATATTTTTGTAGATGGAAATTAAATGTCGTAACTTGCTATATATATTTGTAAAACACACTTGCAAAAAATAGGTAAAAAAAACAAAAAAGCTCTCGACAAGGAAAGATTTAATCTTTCTTGTCGGGAGCCTCTCACTTTTGTAACATTTGGAATAACTACCGAGAATTCAATCGAATATGACCTGCAAGGATTTACAAGCGTTAATCAATACCGTACAGTCTATAAGATTTTTTATTAAATTGATTCCATTCCTTTCGGGGCATAGCTATCAAGATGATTATGCCTTCGGCTTAAACATTGCATTATCTGTTCAGAGCCACATTTAATGCAGGTTATTTTGACTTTATTATCGTTGCGTTTATATCCCGTCAGAATATGCCCGCAGTTGATACAATACCACGATACAAGTTTATTTTCGTTCTCGACATCATACATCTTGATATACCTCCTTGAAACAGTTTAGTAATTATCGAGTGAAGAACAAATGTTCGTTTAAATAGATAATATACCATTCTACCAAAAATGTCAATATGAAATGTTGCACTAATATGACAAAAATTTATCCGGTTTTTTAGAAGCATTCTAAATACGGAATTTAATATATTGATGAATCACAAAACAGTGTGTCATACTTATATTTTATGTATAGTTAGCTTTCTTGGAAAAATAATATGCTATCGGTTTTCACCGACACCACAGGTATTATATATCTAAACTAAAGCAATTTTTATATAAAAAGTTTAACTAATCTTACCTTGTTTTTTTATATAGTATTCAAAACCTTTAATATATTATCAGTTTTTTCATTTGATACCACAAAAGGTTTTATATGATATCACAACTAATTATTAACTCTCCCAATATTATATGCTTTTATAACATTAAAGGAGCTGCATTAAATAATATTTAATACCGCTCCTTTTGTTCAATTCATTATTTTAAAAGTTTTCTTTTATTTTTGTTTCAGCTTCATCATATTAACTATATAATCGTATTCTTCAATGAGTAATTTAACATCTGCATTGTTATCATCTCTCATACGGTTTATTAATGTATCTGTTAATAGATTGACAGAAGTGAAGTTTGGAGCCTCACAGTCTTTTATGTTGTCTGCTAATAAAAAACAACTTATTAAAGTGCATTTTAAACAAAATAGAGCCTCATCATACCTTTTTTCATCTAAAGCTGCAAGTTTTAATAGCCGTGAATTGTAAAAAACGGTGCCACATCTAATCATATCTAGTTTACATAAATAATCGTAAATACTTATATCATTTTCGTTGAAAAATAAAGGATTATAAAAAGTATTGTTAAAGGCATTTTTTATTTCCTCAACAATTCTATGCTCGGTGCAACCGTCAAAATTCACCCATTTCAATTCATTAGTTTTACTTAGCTGACATATTGAATTTCCAGCATTATAATTGGTTAAAATAACTTTTTTCGAACGACCGTCATTTAGTGTTTCGTGCCATATATCAATGTGTATATCATAAAAGCATCTATTTGTATTATAAAAGCAATTTTCCAATCTATTATATACTACATGATTTGTGTCGCGGTAGATTTCAGCGATAGCGTAATATTTATTGCGGAACACTTTAAAATATGTGCTGCTTCCTTCATATTTTTCAAAGCCATTTTCTTTTAAAAACTTTTTTAACGAAGCAACTATGCTCATTATTTAAGCCTCCTTAAATTGGAACCGACACTAAAAATCCTCCTGCAGTTGAACCAACAGTCAATGCAGTTTAAACAATAAAAATCGTACAGTATGCTGTCAAAACATATACCATCTGTTCCATTATTTGAGGAATAGGTACTAGGTTTTAATCCTTTATTGTAACAGTTTCAGTTGTAATATTACCGTTATCATCATAGATACAACCGTAACCCATTGAAACATCGTTAAGAGTGTTTTCCAGAGCAGAAATAAGTTCCTAGTTTTTAATTTGACTTTTATATATTTTTCATCTCTTTTTTTAATCGAGCAAAATTCAGGTCTTCCCAAAGAGGTATGGTATGTCCGCCTTTAAGCCTCATTGATGCTTCAAGCATTGCACCGTAATAGGCGACCCTGAAATCAGTAAATTCAGAAAGTTGACATTTTCTCTTATAAGTTTCATATAAGCCGTAAGCATCGCCCCACATATTGCGAAGCTGAAATAAGTCATATTCTCTGTCTGCCCGAATGCTGCCACAAGGGTCTATAAAAGCAGTAAGTTTAAATGTCTTAGGATCAGCCATTATATTCATAATATTAAGGTCGGCATGTATAAGTACGGGAGTGGTGTTTTCCTGAGGCAGATTATTAAAAAGTTTTGTCGCTTCATAAAGTAAATCCATTTTTTTCTTGCTAAATTTGCCATTGTCGCTTAATTCCTTCAATGACTTAAGCCAAGGTTCCTGTCTTTTTATTTTATAATAGTCATACCAACTATCAAAAGTTGGGTTTGATAAAGAACCAAACTTATCGTTTGTAACACTGTGCCATTCAAGCATACCTGAAATAACCTCATCAGCAAATTGTTGCTTTTGACTTTTACTTTTTATTAAATAGATGGGATTTAATACATTTTTACCCTCAACAAAGCTCATAGCTAAAATTGCAGTATCATCATCTTCATATGTAAAAATGACTTCCGGCATTTTAATACTTGTATTTTTCGCTAAAAAATCAAGCTGATAGGCTTCTTCAGTATGCATTTCCTGAAGCTTGTAACCTTTGACAGCAATGTTTTCACCATCGGACAGAAAAACTTTATAAACCCTACCGTAACTACCGCCGCCGATAAACTTAATTTTAATAGCTTCTTTATTAAGCTTTTCATAAATAATACGAGGTAAGATTGATTGCAGATGTTTGTCACTGTTATCAAGAATTTTCATTACACATACTCCTTGCTTTTCATTTAACAGCAATCAGCTGTCGTGAATATTTTGCATAAACTATATCACCGTAGTATTCTTCTTTTGGATTCTGTGATAGTTCAAAAAAGTTCACGCCTAACACTTTAATGCTTTTACCCTCTTTCGGAAAAGCATCCGCTATTCCGTAAAACATTATACTTCCTGAATTCTTAAGAACATTGGTTTCATCAACAACTAATTTCGCATCCTCAATGGTTATATAATTGCTTTGCTGCAAATCGACCACTCTCGGAACCAAAACAAGCGTAAAACAAAAACTTGCACATATTAAAATTACTATCAGCAAAACTCTTATTTTCTTTAAATTGTATTTATTTTTCAAGAGAACACACGCAATCAACGCAACTAAATTAACAGATAAAATAACTGTATATGATTTTGCAATAGTTTCGATTATGTATTCTAATGTTTCTTTATATGCTTCTATCATATTTCATCTTTCTCTTAATAACTGAACTGTTATTTTTAAATGGTACATACATAAATTTCTCCTATACTTTAATCGAACTTCATAACAATTATATCAGTTCTTATATATTAAATCAACTTAACCCTACTGCCGGCGGCAATAGCAACAGCAGTAGGCGTTGTTTACCCTTGTCTTATAAAAGTTTGCCTATCCACGGACCGATGGTTCCGCCAACAGCACCAAAGACAACTATAACAAACATCAAAAAATAAGATCTAACATTTTCAAAAAATAACATTATTCCGGACTTTTCAGCTGTTTTTTCATCTTCGGGAATCACATTTTCTTCTGTAACATATTTATACTCATCTTCAATTTCAGAATGAGCAAAGCTCACACAATTTATGGTAAAGAGCATAGTAACACACAAAAGAAGCGACAATACTTTATAAAAAATCCTTTTCATAGCATAAATCCTTTCTGCAAAAATTATTTTATCTTGCCCAATACAAGCGAATAAGGCTCAGGCTTACCGATTTCATCCGTACTCATTTTATCGAGTGTAAGTGTCATTTTAAGGAATGTTTCAATC
>JAFWWX010000206.1 GCA_017517985.1 Clostridia bacterium
TGAACTGATGATCCAGAGAAGAAGCCGCAATGATATTGAGGACCTGAAAATCAATGACAATATTACAAACAGACCGTATCAGAAAATGGCTATAACAAACCTGTGTGAATGGCTGAATAAAAAGCACCGCAGAGGTCTGATTGTTATGGCTACAGGAACAGGAAAGACACGTGTCGCAATATCCCTTGTAGATGTGCTTTCAAGAAACAATTGGGTAAAGAATGTTTTATTCCTTGCCGACAGGACCTCGCTTGTGCATCAGGCGAAATCTAACTTTGCAAAACTGATGCCTAATATGAGTGTGTGTGAACTATCCGGGAACGGAGATAAGGACCTCAATGCAAGACTTATGTTCTGTACCTATCAGACGATGATACATTACATTGATGCAGAGGATAAGAAGTTCTCAAGCGGAAGATTTGACCTCATAATTATAGATGAGGCACATCGTTCTATATTCAACAAATATGGCTCTATTTTCGCCTATTTTGACAGTTTGCTCGTAGGACTAACAGCAACACCCAAGAATGAGGTTGACACCAATACCTACAGAATTTTTGGGTGTGAGGCAGGTGTTCCAAACTTCGATTATTCACTTGCGGAAGCGGTCAAGGATAAATACCTTGTAAACTATAAATCTTTCAGCAGGACCACAAAGCTTCTTAAACGAGGAATTAAGTGGAGCGATCTGTCCGAGGATGAAAAGAAGCAGTTGGATGAATACTTTGATGAAAGTGTTCCGCCGACACCAGATTTCACTGTATCGGAAAAGGAATTATTTAAGAGAATATACAACAAGGATACCTGTAATGAAATACTTGAAGAACTGATGCAGTTTGGGATAAGAACAAACAACGGAGAGAAACTTGGTAAGAGTATTATATTTGCATATAATCACCGTCATGCACAGATGATAGTGGATTGCTTCCATGAACTCTATCCTGAGCATGGTCCGAACTACTGTCAGCTTATAGACAACTATGTAAAATACGCAGATGACCTGATACTGAAATTTGATTCAGATGATGAATTTAGAATTGCAGTATCTGTTGATATGCTTGACACCGGAATTGATGTTCCTGCGGTTGTGAATCTTGTATTCTTCAAGCCTGTAAAATCAAAGATTAAATTTGTACAGATGATTGGAAGAGGAACAAGACTGTGCCCTAATCTCTTTGGAGAGGGAAAGGACAAGCAACATTTTATAATTTTCGACTACTGCGGTAACTTCGAATACTTTGATGAAAATCCTGATGGAGCTATGGCAACACCTGTGCGTTCACTTTCACAGAGATTGTTTGAAGTAAGACTCGACATTCTGCATGAATTACAGAGAATAGAATATCAAGAAGATGAATTCGCAAAGAGTTATTATCTGAAACTGAAAGACATGCTTTTTGATGAAGTCAATAAAGTTAAAGGTCACAGCAACAGAATTCAAGTTCGTGCAGAAATGCAGTATGTAGATAAATATACGGATTACGATGTGTGGGTTTGCCTTTCGCCACTTATGGTTAAGGAAATTAAGTTACATATAACACCCCTGCTCGATAGCGGTCTTAAAGGCAAGGATTTAGAAATTGCTTTTGATATAAGAATGCTCGATGTAGAATTGTCTATACTACTGCAGGGAAATACGGGAATGGCAAAACGAGATGTAAAAACCATTCGTGAGGTGGCTCAATATCTCTTAAACGAAAAAGCATCTATTCCGCAGGTACTTGCTAAAGCAGAGCAGCTTAGAACATTGGTAAGTGAGCAATTTTGGATGTCCCCTACACTTGAAAAATTGGAAACATTAAGAGAAGATGTTCGTGAACTTATGCAGTTTATTGAAATAGGCGGAGCGAAGCCAATAGATGTTGATATTGATGACGAAACCGAACCAAGCGGATATGATGGAGGAAACGGAATTATTGATATCAGGACCTACCGAGAAAAGGTGCTTGATTACCTTTTAGAACATTCTGATAACGAAGTAATACATAAAATTCAAAGGTTAGAGCCTATTAATGCAGATGATTTGAAAGTGCTTGAAAGAATCCTTTGGAAAGAACTCGGAACAAAATCAGAATACGAGGAAACAACAGACATCGATAATCTGGCTGTATTCGTAAGAAGTCTTATAGGATTAAGTCAGGAGGCAATCAATGAGAAATTTGGTGAATTCCTTGATGGAAATACACTTAATGCACAACAACAGGAATTCGTGAAATCAATTATTAACTATGTCCGTGAAAACGGAGATATATGTAAAGAGGATTTGATAGAAAAATCGCCATTTGATAATTACGACATTATTGCCTTATTTGGCGAGAATATTTCAAGTGTATTAAAGATTGTCAGCATTCTGCACGACAGTGTGAATGTGGCAGCATAAAGAGGAGGAATTCGAAATGAGTAGAAAGTTAGTTGCATATTTTTCAGCAAGCGGAGTAACCGCAAAATTAGCAGAGCAGTTATCAGAGGCAATTGGAGCGGATCTTCACGAAATAAGAGCAAAGGAACAATATTCGCAAGCGGATCTTGACTGGAGAAATGACAAATCCCGTTCATCAATTGAAATGAAAAACAAGACATTTAGACCTGAAATTGTTGATGACAAAATCAGTATTTCAGAGTACGATACTGTGTTTGTAGGATTTCCAATTTGGTGGTATGTTGCACCGACTATTATAAACACTTTTCTTGAATCCCATGACTTTTCAGGGAAGACTGTAGTTGTTTTTGCAACATCAGGCAGTAGTGATTTTGGAAATACAATTAATGAATTAAAGATAAGCCTTCCTGACAGCACAAAATTAATAGAAGGTAAAGTATTAAATGGAAAATATACAAACAAGGAGCTTTCCAATTGGGCTGAAAGCATAGGAGTGTAATTTTAACAACAAGAGGTGATCGCCGTGAATGACTTGGAATTCACAAATAGAATTGAATATATAATTTCAATGCTGAACGAAAAAGGGTACAATCCTTATGAACAGCTCGCTTGTTATGTGCTTCTCCAAGGGAATCAATATTTCATAACAAGACACGGCGATGCACGAACATTAATAGAGCAACTTGACATTAATGAAATAAAAAATTATCTCATTCGAAATGGTGTAAAGTTGGAATAGAAATAAAATAAATGAAAATATTAATTTAAATCAGCTTTTATCAATGCTGAAATAAATTTGATTGTGAGTTTAAAATTATGTTAAAAATTCATGGAAACAAACTAAGTACAGAAGGAATTCAATTTGCCTTACCGGAGAACTTTTATATTGATATAGAAGGAATGGAAACAGTAACATCAAATGGGATTAGGTTTTTATCAGTACCCGAAGATTGTTATATAAATTTCATGACATCTGTAAGGCGATGTAATTCAAGCAAAGAATCAATAAATCAGAATTTTTGCGAGAGCAACATTAACAACGTCAATTGCTGCAGAATAATTGACGGACCTTGTGATTATGAACATAACGGATTAACAGGCACTTGGGTGAAATACGAGGTTAATTCAACTTACTATTGTGAAATCCATTTAAATAAAATAGCGGGATATGACGAGCAAGCAGAGGTTTTGATTGCAGTTAATAAATCAGAAACTAATTTAGATCGTACTTTAGACCGCCCTGAAGTAAAGGGCTTTCTTAATAGTTTTATGTTGAGCAAATAAAATGATATGCATTATATTCATTGAGGGCAATCTGTATCACTGTGTGCAGATTGCTCTCACTTTTTATTTGCAATTTCTAAAATCAAAGTTTGGTTGTAATAAGTTCCAAGTCTGCATTGTTCAAAATTCAATAGCAAAATGGTATAATGTATTTGAGGAGATGTACCCACTATGAACAATTATTTGATTGGTAACCGGATTAGGGAAGCAAGAGAAAATAAAAATCTGACTCAAGAGAAATTGGCTGAAAGAGTTAATTTATCACAGAATGCAATTTCTAATATTGAGAGCGGCAGAGCATGCCCAAGTTTAAAATCAATAGTTGCAATAACGTCGGCTTTGGATATTTCAATTGATAATCTTCTTGCACCGGAGCAAACGGATGAGAAGGAAATGTATATTCACGAAATAAATGTTAAACTTTATGCAATGAAGGAGTATGAATTAAAATACATAAATAAGTATTTTCAACTGTGGAATGAACTACATAACAAAGAGAATATGCATGAACCATAAACAGACCTCACAGGAAGGGCTGTTTTTTTCACCATAATTAATACAGAAAGGTATGTGAGCAAAAGATGAGTTTTATCTTTTTTACTTTAGCTGAAAACTCTGTTTGTGATGCATACCTTTTAAAAATTGGATGACAGTATATTTTTGTCTCTATTTTTAGAAAAAAGATTCTTGACAAGCGTCACGGACTATAATCCGTGGCGCTTTTTTCGACCTTATTTTATGATGGAAATTATCAAAATATTTAATATTTTATCAAATTCAAAACGAATTTATCGTTTTATAAGATAATTTGATGAACGATTTTAGAGAATAGCCAACAAGTATCGACAGCATATTCGGACAGAAAATAGTAAAATTATGGTACTTTACACCGTAAAATATAGATTTAAGTGGATTGTTGACAAACGGAGGTTCAATACAATGAAATTACAAATTTTATACACAAACAGAGTAAACAATGTAAATTTATATATTACTTATTCGAAATTTGCTGCGATAGGTGCTTTATACGACAAAGGGATTGGTGACTCTTAAATTCGTAAATAACGACAAGCCCATCGCATAATCACAAGAGAGGTGTCGCAGCAGATTTCGCTGCGGCACTTTTTTCTGTTTTTATGAGGTGCCAAGGATGAAAAGTTCTCGCAATTATTCTGTACATAATTGGATAATTAATAACAGAACTTTAACTCGTTTTCAAGACTGCAAGGAAGCCGGGTGTTGGCTTTTTGCGGTCTTTTTTGTTTTAGGCAACTACAGTCAATGGACCAAGCATTGGTTCTCATATTATAGCAGATATCCATAGAATCCCCATTCGAACTCAATACAAAAATTCGAATGGAGGATATCTAAATGAAAGATTATAGAAAATCAGAATATGCAAAAAATAAAATGAACAGGACTGCGATTGTATATACTCATGCAGGCGAAGTTGAAGTAAGACTTACCTTTGAAAAAGTATCTAAGGACCAACCTGAAATAACAAAAGAAGAGTTTCAGATTTTCAAGGATGCTTCTGACGAATTCTTTAGAATAATAGAAAATAATGATTCAAGAGAAGAACGTAAAAAGGCTTGTTCATTTAGTGAAGAAATTGAAACTCGGACTGCTCTCGTAAATTCTGTTGAGGATGAATACATAAATTGTGAAGATCAAAATGATACGCAGGCAAGAATTAGCAGAGTTTTTGAAACCTTAACCGAAACAGAGAAACGAAGATTTGAAATGATGTTCATCAAAGGATATTCATTAAAAAAGATTGCTGAGATTGAAGGATGCAACAGTAATGCAGTAGAATGCACCAAAAAGGCGATCCGGAAAAAATTCGCAAAAGAGTTTCCGGAAAGGCATCAAATAAAACCCAAGAAAAGGAAAAGGTAGTTTTTTAGAGAGGCTGACTTATTTTAGTCAGCCTCTCTTTCAATTGGAAATTTCGAACAAGAAATTTATTGAACGATTGTGCGAATTTACTAAAAATAAAAATTTTTTCAAAAACTACCTGTAGATTCGGTCTTCAAATGACGATTAGGTGAAAGGAAATATTTTTTCTTTCATTTGCTCTTTGAAAACTGAATACCCAACAACGAATACATTAGCAATAATTCGAGCA
>JAFWWX010000207.1 GCA_017517985.1 Clostridia bacterium
CAAATCTCATTATATCATTTGGTGCTTTGTCAAGGTAGTAGGTAGTATTTTCTTGCGAAAATCTCCACCTCTCCACCTTGACAAGAATACCTCTGTTTTTATTTTTAGAAAATGTGTCACCTATCATTGACAATTATACAGTTACGGCTTTGATTGCATTTTT
Organism: Clostridia bacterium; assembly: GCA_017517985.1. The sequence continues at coordinate 164 of JAFWWX010000207.1, forward strand.
ATACATAAATGTTGATTTATTATGCCGAAGAATTTAAAATCCGCTACTTGCAATAATAGCAAGCGGCAACCTATGTATCGTCCCCTTGACTTTGCACACCTTTAAACAGCGGACTCCCTTAATCCACCGGTCGGATGACAGCTCCCTTCCTTTAAGGGAGTCTATCGTTGTGGCATAATTGAGTATAGCTACAGCTTTTTGTATAAAAAATCAGGACTGCAGAATATTTTCCGCAGTCCCCGATATTAATTTCTCTTATTCTTTTCAAGAAATTCCTTGAGCTTTTCAAAGCTTGCCTGGCTTATATCGTGTTCTATTTTACAGCTGTCCTCAAAGGCAGTCTGTTCGTCGACCCCAAGAGCCATAAGGGCATTTGCTATCACCTGATGCCGTTCATAGACTCTTTCCGCAACGGCAAGCCCCTTTGCTGTCAGAGTGATTTTTCCATCGGCGTCTGTTTCTATATAGCCTTCCTCGCGGAAATTCTTCATAGCAACGGACACACTCGGCTTTGCAAAACCCAACTCGTTTGCAATATCAATGCTTCTTGCATAGCCTTTTTCTTTATTTATCATAAGTATTGCTTCGAGATAGTTCTCCGCAGATTCCTTTATTATCATTGTACTCTGACCTTTCTTTGACTTCTTATTTTATTATAGAATCAGTGAACAATTTAGATGCCACTAACTTTTTAATGAATTGACAACTCTGTTGTCATGATTTGGCTATGCCCTGAATTCTCGCTTCGCTCCATGAATTGAATTGCCTTTAATGTGCGTTAGCACAATTCATGAGCCGCAAGGCTCAATTTATGAAATCCTTGATTTCAATTCACGCCGCAAGGCAATTCATTGAGTTTGCCTTGCGAACTCATTATAGCATATGTTTTTTCTTTTGTCAAACCGGTAAATGAATAATTGATAATATAAAATTAAAGTTGATTTTCTCACAAGAAGCTCGCAGGAACTACATTAAAATGTTTATTACAAAAGGGAAAGTTTATACACATAGGTTCGCTGTCAATAGCTTTAATCAATAAAAATTTACGCAGTAAATTTTCTCCCATATTTTAATTACGCCTACTGCAAGCGCTCTTGATGCTCTCTCACGAATTTTACAGCAGTACTCTCGTCTGTCAAACATCAAGCTTTGCCATATCCTCAAAGGTTTCCCTTCTGACAACTACTCTGTCAACGCCACCCTTTATTGCAACTATCGGGGGACGAGGGAGCTTATTATAGTTTGAAGCCATTGAGTAGTTATATGCGCCGGTGACAAGCACTGCGAGAATATCGCCTCTCTGTGCCCTCTGAATCGGCATCTCCTCGCCTATCAGGTCTCCGCTTTCGCAGCATCTGCCTGCGATTGTGGCGGTAAAGTTCTTTTCTTCGCCTGCTCTGTCTGCGATAAGGACAGTATATTCCGAGTTGTAAAGAGCGTATCTGGGATTATCCGGCATACCACCGTCAACGGAAATATAGCTCTTATAACCAGTGATGGTCTTAACACTTCCAACGGTATAAAGGGTAAGACCGGAATCAGCAACAATGCTTCTTCCCGGCTCCATAAGAATCTGCGGTATATCAATACCAAGAGTCTTTGCCGAGTTCTTTATGTGGCCTGCTACCTCTGCTATTTTTTCTTCGTAATTTATAACCGGATCTTTTTCGGTATATGCAACGCCAAAGCCACCGCCAAGGTTTATTGTCTTTGCATAAAAGCCGTACTTTCTGCCGATTTCTGCCGAGAACTTCATCATTATATCTGCTGCATCGCAGAACGGCTCGGACTCAAATATCTGTGAACCGACATGACAGTGATAACCGCAAAGCTCTGTGTTTTCATCCTTTAAGATATACGCGATAAACTCCTCTGCCTGACCGGTTTCAATTGCAGTACCAAACTTTGAATCCACGCTTCCGGTGCTGATTTTCGCGTGGGTATGGGGGTCAATTCCGGGGCTTAAACGCACAAGAATTTTCTGCTTTATATCCTTTTCGCCAGCATAAGAGGAAATTTTGTCAAATTCCTCTTTATTGTCAACAATAAAATAACCAATACCGCTGTCAATAGCGTACTCTATATCCGCATCTGTCTTGTTGTTGCCGTGGAAATAGGCGTTTTCAAGGGGGAATCCGCCCATTTTTGCGGTGTACAGCTCGCCGGGGGAAACGATGTCTGTGCCCATACCTTCTTCTGCTGCAATCTTGTATATTCCCTTAAAGCAAAGTGCTTTGGAAGCAAGAAGCGGTTTTGAACCCTCTCCAAAATGCTTTTGCATCGCAGAAATATAGGTTCTCATTCTGCTTCTTATTCTGTCCTCGTCAAGAAGCATCAGCGGTGTTCCGTATTTGTGTGCCAGCTCAACGGTATCCATTCCGGAAAACATAAGATGTCCGTTTTCACCGACAGTTAAATTGTTGTGAATCATTTTATCTGTCCTTTACAATAAACTGAAAGCCTTTTATATTTTACGCCATCATATTTTTCATATCGTACATTCCGGGCTTTTCCTGCCTTACAAGGTATCTTGCCGCAGATATTGCACCTTCCGCAAACAGTGCTCTGTCGTGAGCCTCGTGTCTGAGAGTGAGTGTCTGGCTATCTGTACAGATTATAATTTCGTGGTCACCCACAATATTTCCTGCTCTTACGGCACAGATGCCGATTTCGTTCTTTTCACGCTTTGCGTTACCTGAACGGCCGAGAACAAATTCAGCATCGGTTCTTACCTCTTTAAGCTCTCTTGCAAGAAGCAACGCAGTACCGCTCGGAGCGTCAAGCTTTCTGTTGTGATGCTTTTCAATTATTTCAATATCCGCATCCGGGAACATCTGAGCAGCTTTTTTCGCAAGTGATGCAAGAGCTGCTATTCCAACTGACATATTCGCACTGTGGAAAACCGGGATTTTCTTTGCCGTCTCTGACATAATCTCCCTTTCCTCCACATCCTGACCTGTTGTTGCGATAACAACGGGGATATTTCTTTCCACCGCATATTCGCAAAGCTCTTTTGTCAGAACGTGGTTTGAAAAGTCGATGATTACATCTGCCGGAGTGTTACAGTCGGAGAGGCTTTTGTAGTCCACATTCTCGCCACCAAATTTATCCACCGCTGCTGCAAGTGTAAAATCCTCACTTTCATTTATCAGGCGAAGAAGCTCTTTACCCATTCTTCCGCCTGCACCGTGTACTATTGCTCTTATCATTTTAAGGTTATTCCTTTCCTTAATACCGGAGTTTTTATTTTGTCGTCGCTCTTCGACCAGAAATATGTTTTTATACTGTCTCCGGTTTTAAAGTTCTTGCTTTGATTACTTTATAAGATTTTCCGCACGCATAAGGGCATACAGTTTTTCTGCGTTTGATTCCTCCATGGGTGTTAAGGGAAGTCTTAAGTAGTTTTCGCACCAGCCCATTTTTGCCATTGCAGCCTTTACGGGAATGGGGTTTACTTCGCAGAAAAGTGCGTCAATAAGTGCGTGATATTTCATCTGCATAGCTGCAGCGCCCTTTATGTCACCGTCAAGGAACTTTCTGCACATTTGTGATGTTTCAAAGGGAAGAAGATTTGAAAGAACAGAAATAACGCCCTTTCCGCCAAGTGACATAAGGGGTACAATCTGGTCGTCGTTGCCGGAATAGAGGTCAAGTTTGTCGCCAACATACGCCATAGTTTCAACTATCTTTGATATATCTCCGTTTGCTTCCTTGATACCCACGATGTTGGGGTGGTCAGCAAGTACTGCGTATGTTTTGGGAGCAATATTAACGCCTGTTCTTGAGGGTACGTTATAGAGAATTACCGGCTTTGTGCTCTTGTCGGCAATTTCAGTGAACATTTTAATAAGACCTGTCTGGGTAGCTTTGTTGTAATAGGGAGTAACAACAAGCATCGCGTCAGCACCTGCCTCGCAAGCACATCTTGTAAGGTCAAGGGCGTAGGCTGTATCGTTTGAGCCTGTTCCTGCAATAATCGGCACTCTGCCGTTTGCTCTCTTTGCGGCAAAGGCGATTGCATCTCTGTGCTCATCATCGGAAAGTGTTGAGGCTTCGCCTGTTGTTCCGCAAATTACAAGTCCGTTTATACCGGAGTCTATCTGCCAGTCAATAAGCTTTCCGAAAAGCTCGTAGTCTATTCCGTTTTCTGTTAAAGGTGTAACGAGTGCTGTTGCCGCACCTTCAAATACTGTAATTTTCTTTTTCATAAGATTTATCTCCTTTGCTGTGTGAAAATTTCTAATGTGTTGATTAATGTAGGGTGCGACGACGCGTTTCGCAAGCGGAACAGGCGCACCATTATCAGACAAAATCTTGTAGGGTGTGGACATATTTTGCAAGCGAAACAGGCACGCCTTTAGCCTGACAGATTCCTCCATTCAGGGACACCTTGGAATATGACTTCCACATAAAATAAAGCCCTTACCGAAAGACGGAAAGAGCATCAATAACGCAGAATAAACACAATGCTGTAATACTGCAAAAACAGATAGCTCTCCGCAGAGAAAACTCTGCGACAGTCCGACGGATATTGTCCGTAAGACCGGAAATAAGACTCCGCAAGGCCTCAAACCTCGGCACCTGCCCCTTTCGCTCGACTAAGGAATCTGCGGAATCCGTTATGCCGGGACTACTCTTAACGAGGTGCACCTCTACCACATATTTAACTTTTGATATTATATCACATAAAAATACACTTGTCAACCACATTTTAATCTTTTTGAGATATTTTTACTTTTATTTAATATATAGCCGAACTATACCGGAAAGTCACCGTTCGGTATTCGTGCATATTATATATAAAAACTTTATAAAGGTGATAGCGTGAAAAATAACAATCTGATTATCTAGGTACAGATATTTCACGCCCAAAAATTCCTACGAAATATTTAATATCTTTTTGTACCGCCGCTGTGAGGCGGATTGGAGGATTTATATGCTTTACAACTACAACTTCGGCACACACAACCGCCCCTTGGCATATGCAAAAATAAAGGGAAGCGACACCTATCCCGAAATTGTCGGCACAGCAAGATTTTACAGTCTTCGTGAAGGCGTGCTTGTTTCCGTTATGGTACGCGGGTTGCCGCAAATGGAAAATACTTGCCAAAATCCCATATTTGCAGTTCATATCCACGGCGGTACAAGCTGTACCGGAAATCAGACCGACCCCTTTGCCAATGCACTTACACACTACAATCCGAAAGACTGTCCTCACCCTTATCACGCCGGCGACATGCCACCTATATTCAGTGCAGGTGGACTTGGATTTTCTGAATTTCTGACAAACCGGTTTACCCTTGACGAGATAATCGGAAAAACCATTGTAATCCATTCCTCCCCCGACGACTTTACAACTCAGCCATCGGGTAATTCCGGAACTAAAATTGCCTGCGGTGTAATTAAGCCTCTGTATTGACAGCGGGGGAGCAGTATAGGGTAGAGTCTTGAGAACTGGAAGAATTCTTTAAACATTTGATTGTGCAAATATGTGGAAACCTTTATGTTCCTCGTAGGGCGTGACAACGCGTTTCGCAAGCGAAACATGCAAGTTTATTCGTATTGGTTTTTTACTTGTAGATTTTATAATCCTAAAACGATAACTTTTTCAAGCCCCAACAAATGAGCGGAGCGAGTTTGTTGAATATAAAAGTTCTTTGCGTATCTTTCTTTCAAGAAAGATACCCGCCGGATGCCTCCCGCAAAAAGCGGTGATCCGAAGCAAAACAAAAACCCCGGACTTTACATCCGAGGTTTTAATTCTATTACTTAACGAGTTCGATTATAGCCATTTCAGCACCGTCGCCACGTCTGGGGCCGGTCTTGAGAACTCTTGTATATCCACCGTTTCTCTCTGCATAAGAGGGAGCGATTTCAGAGAAGAGCTTTGTAACTACATCTTCCTTTGTAATAAATGCAAGTGCCTGACGTCTTGTAGCAAGAGTATTAGCCTTGCCGAGTGTTATCATCTTTTCAGCGAGCGCGCTAACTTCCTTTGCTCTGAAATATGTTGTTTCGAGCTTGCCGTTTTCCAGAAGAGCTGTTACAAGTCCTCTGAGCATGGACATTCTGTGGTCAGTTGTGCGTCCGAGCTTTCTTGTTCCGGGCATTATATTACGCCTCCTTATTCTAATATAGTGGAGAAATTATTCTTCTTCGGATTTGAGCTTAAGTCCCAAATCGTGAAGCTTCTTGATAACTTCTTCAAGAGATTTCTTACCGAGGTTACGAACCTTGATCATATCGTCTTCGGTCTTATTAACCAAATCTTCAACGGTATCTATACCGGCACGCTTCAAGCAGTTGAAAGAACGTACCGACATATCAAGCTCCTCAATGGTCATCTCAAGAATCTTTTCCTTGACGGTTTCCTGACGCTCAACCATGATCTCTGTCTTCTTTGCTTCATCTGAAAGATCTACAAAGAGACTGAGGTGTTCATTGAGAATCTTGGCAGCAAGGGAAATTGCTTCCTTTGCGGTGGTTGTTCCGTCGGTTCTTACCTCGAGTGTAAGCTTATCGTAGTCTGTAATGTTTCCTACACGTGTGTTTTCAACTGTGTAAGAAGCATGGTATACAGGTGTGTAAATGGAATCGGTGTAAATTCTGCCGATTTCACTTGTACCTGCGTTCTGCTTGTTCTTGTCGCTGGAAACATAGCCTCTGCCGTGGTCAAATGTAAGTTCCATTCTAAAGGTCTCGCCGTCAGCAACATAAGCAAGGTGGTGATCCTTATTGAGGATTTCGATGTCTGCATCGCCCTTGATGTCGCCGGCAGTTACTTCACATTCGCCGTGAGCTTCAATAGTTACCGTTTTGGGAGTTTCAGAGAAAAGCTTTGCGGTAATACCCTTAACATTAAGGATGATTTCCGGCACATCTTCCTTTACTCCTCTGACTGTTGAAATTTCGTGAAGGACTCCGTCTATCTTTACATTGGTTACAGCAACACCCGGTAGTGAGCTCAAAAGAACACGTCTTAATGAGTTGCCGAGAGTTACACCATAACCTCTTTCAAGCGGTTCTATGACAAATCTGCCGTAGGAACCGTCGTTGCTAATGTCTTCTGTCGTTATATTCGGTCTCTGAATCATTACAAAACCCTCCTGTCATACCGCCATTTGTGTACATAAAATAATTATACACAAGGCACGGTTGTTATTATGTCGTAAAATTGACGTAACATCGAAAATTTTCTTCGGCCCGCACAAAAATACTGCCTTGTGAGAGCCGGCGTAATTTTCGGCGAGGATCTTATTTTGAATACAACTCGACGATGAGGTGTTCTTCAATTTCAAAGTCAACGTCTTCCTTCTTGGGAAGTGCTGTTACTTCTGCAGTGATGTTTTCCTTGTCGAGTGTAAGCCAAGCAGGTGTACGAACGTCAGCGAGCTCCTCGATAAGAGCCTTGAACTTTTCGGACTTCTTGCTTGTATCCTTAAGTGTTATAACGTCACCTGTTTTGATAAGCATTGAAGGGATGTTAACCTTCTTGCCATTGAGACGGAAGTGGCCGTGAACAACAAGCTGTCTTGCTTCACGTCTTGTCTGAGCCATACCCATTCTGTAAACTACGTTGTCAAGACGGGATTCAAGGAGAGTAATAAGGTTTTCACCTGCCATACCTTCCATTCTTTCTGCCTTCTTGTAGTAGTTAGAGAACTGCTTTTCAAGTACGCCGTAAACAAACTTGAGCTTCTGCTTTTCCTTGAGCTGGAGACCATACTCGGAGAGCTTCTTTCTCTTGTTTGCGCCGGGGTTTCTCATGTTCATCTTCTGAACTTTGCTGCCTGTATATCCAAGTACCGCGGGGCTGATGCCGAGTGAGCGACACTTCTTGACAATAGGTTCATGATTTACTGCCATTTCTTAAATCCTCCGTTATTCTATAGTAATATCGGCACAAAATTTGCCGACACCGAGCAAACGAACTTCTCGGTTAGATCTTAAATGTAATTCTTTTTTCACGAACAAAGAAACAAAGTTTCTTCAGGTCAAATCTATGATTTGACGCTTATACACGTCTTCTCTTGGGAGGACGGCAACCGTTGTGAGGAATGGGAGTTACATCCTTGATAAGTGTGATGTCAAGACCTGCTGTCTGGAGAGCTCTGATTGCAGATTCTCTGCCCTGACCGGGGCCCTTAACGAAAACTTCAACTGTTTTAAGACCGTGTTCCATTGCTGCCTTTGCTGCAGTTTCTGCTGCGGACTGAGCTGCAAAAGGAGTAGACTTTCTGGAACCTCTGAAGCCCATTTCACCTGCAGATGCCCATGAAAGTGTGTTACCGTATACATCAGAGATGGTTACGATTGTGTTGTTAAAGGTAGAGCTGATATGCGCAGCACCCTTTTCAATATTTTTACGTTCGCGGCGCTTTCTGGAAACGCCTTTCTTTGCTGCTGTAGCCTTAGCCATTTGCTTGTCACTCCTTCCTGCACGAAGAACATATCTTCATGCAAAATTCAATTACTTCTTCTTGTTAGCGATTGTCTTAGCGGGACCCTTACGAGTTCTTGCGTTAGTCTTTGTACGCTGACCTCTTACAGGAAGACCCTTACGATGTCTCTGTCCTCTGTAGCAATCAATTTCAACAAGACGCTTGATATTGAGCGCAACATCACGGCGAAGGTCACCTTCAACTGTGTATTCGTGCTCAATAACCTCACGGAGCTTTGCAACGTCGTCCTCTGTAAGGTCCTTAACTCTTGTGTCGGGGTTGATTCCTGTCTTTTCAAGAATCTTATTGGAGCTGGTTCTGCCGATACCGTAAACGTATGTCAAACCGATTTCTACACGTTTTTCACGCTGCAAATCTACACCTGCTATACGAGCCATTAAAATTCACCTCTTTCATAAGATAGCGGAATTTTTCCGCAAAGAGAAACTTGGATTACTCCAAATTTATGGGCATATCTCTGTCTTATTCAAAGACAGGATACACATAGGAGTTTGCCTTGCAAACTCTAAAGTTATTTGCCGCTCTGCGACAAATACTTCTTAGCCCTGCTTCTGCTTGTGCTTAGGGTTTTCACAGATAACCATAACAACACCGTGTCTCTTGATTATCTTGCACTTTTCGCAGATTTTTTTCACTGAAGGTCTAACTTTCATTTTCTTTTACCTCCTGTTATAATCTCGGCGAATACAAATTATTTTGCACGCCAGGTTATTCTTCCCTTGGAAAGGTCGTAAACCGAAACTTCAACGGTTACCTTATCGCCGGGGAGAATTTTGATATAATTCATTCTGAGTTTTCCCGAAATGTGAGCAATAATTATATGCTCATTCGAGAGTTTGACTTTAAACTGAGCATTGGGGAGTGCTTCAAGCACTACGCCTTCAAACTCTATAACGTCATCCTTTGCCACAGAACTGTCCCTCCGTTAAAATAGGATTATGGGTTTTTTGCCGTATCACCTTCAACCTCTGCCGCGGCGAATACAATGAGGTAAGCTCTTTTTCACACTAATGTATGCTCAGCAAACATACATCGTGCATATCACTGTACCCAGCCATTGGTGACAGGCTCCGGCAAGCACCCTTGGGTTAACTTATATTTTTGTGAGTATTTCCGGACCGTTTTCCGTAATTACTATTGTGTTCTCGTAATGAGCGGACAGGCTACCATCAACTGTAACAACAGTCCAATCGTTATCAAGAACCTTAACTCTGTAATCACCTACATTAACCATAGGTTCAAGGGCAATTACCATTCCCGTCGAGAGACGCACGCCTCTGCCGGCTCTTCCGAAGTTCGGAACTTCAGGGTCTTCGTGAAGCTCTGTGCCTATGCCGTGGCCGACATAATCACGGACCACCGAGAAGCCTGCCTTTTCAACGACCTCCTGCACCGCCGCTGAGATGTCTCCCAGACGGTTACCGACAACTGCCTTTTCCATTCCGGCAAAGAAGGAAAGTCTTGTGACTTCTTCAAGCCTTTTTGCTTCATCTGAAACATTTCCGCAGAAAAAGGTTCTTGCACTGTCGCCGTGAAATCCTCCGATGTAAGCTCCGACATCAACCTTTACAAGGTCTCCGTCACGGAAAGGCTTATCGTTCGGGATTCCGTGGATTACTTCATCGTTTATACTTATGCAGGCACTTGCAGGGAACCCGCCGTAACCGAGAAAAGAGGGTCTTGCACCTTCCTTCTCGATAAAGTGGCGAATTGCCTTATCCACCGCAAGGGGAGTTGCACCGGGCTTTATATGCTCCTTTGCAACCATAAGAGCCTGTGCGGTGATTCGTCCCGCTATACGCATTTTTTCGAGCTGTTCGGGATTCTTGAGTTTTATCATAGCAATTTAGTCCTTAATGCCGAGGGCAGCGAGGGTGAGAGCAGTTGTATCAGCAAGCTCCTCCTGTCCCTGTACTTCTTTGAGTATGCCCATTTCAGCATAGTAATCTTTAAGCGGTTCGGTTTCCTCGTGGTAAACCTTAAGTCTTGACTCTACAACTTCGGGAGCGTCGTCTTTTCTGATTGTAAGAGTGTCGCCGCACACATCGCAGATGCCTTCTACTGCAGGCTTCTTGTATTCCGTATGGAAGGAAGCACCGCACTTAAGACATACGCGTCTGCCGCTCATTCTTGTAACAATCTTTTCGTCCTCAACCTCAAGGTCAAGAACTACATCGATTGCAACGCCCATTTCGGTAAGAGCCTTTGCCTGAGGAACCGTTCTGGGAAAACCGTCAAGGATAAAACCGTCTTTACAGTCATCCATTGCCAGTCTTTCCTTTATGATACCGATTACAACTTCATCCGGAACAAGACCGCCAGCTTCTATTTTAGCCTTTGCAGCAAGTCCCATTTCTGTGCCTTCTTTGATAGCACTTCTGATGATAGCACCGGTTGATATTGTTGGAATACCGAGCTTTTCGCTCACGATTTCCGCCTGTGTACCTTTTCCCGCACCGGGAGCGCCAAAAAATATTATTTTCATATTTTTTTACACCTTTTAGTCAAGGAAGCCCTTATAGTGACGCATTGACATCTTAGCTTCCATTTCACGCC
>JAFWWX010000208.1 GCA_017517985.1 Clostridia bacterium
GCCATGAAATCGACAGTGAAGATGGCTCTCTTTTTGTTTCCTTCTGGCACGGCGGTAATGACTACTTTATTCACTCTGAAACAGAGATGGATGAGTATATAAATCAAGCGCAAAACATGCAGATTGGAGGAATGTAACATATGATTGTGCGAAGTTAGGCGGTAATTTACCGTCAGAGGAAAAAACACTATAAGGAGAAAGCCTATGTCAATTGAAAAAAGACTTGAAGAAATGGCTGTGCGTTTTAGGGAGATGTATCCTCCCGGCACTCGACTGCTCTTACTTCATATGGATGACACGCTTCATCCTATGCCGTCAGGCATAAGAGGAACTGTCGAGTCAATTGACGACCAATGCCAAATTACGACTGTTTGGGATAACGGAAGTGTTAGACGACTCCAACCCGACAACGACTCTTTCAGAAAGCTGACTGACAAGGAATTGGAAGAAGAACAAAGGCTAAACGAAAGACAGGCCGTGCAGTTCGGTGATGAATGCACTATCAGTATCCCGAAAGAACCTATCGACTGCTCCAAGCTCGGATACTTTGACGAGCTTGAATACGACTGTTGGGATTTGGTTAAGAAATACTGCGAAAGATTAGGCATCAAAATCGAAAGCGGAGATATCAGCTTCGATATTGCCAAAGGTATTCAAGACCATATTATTGAACAGTTCCAAGAAGCAGGTGTTAACTTTAATTTTGAGGACATCGACCAAGTCGACAGTCCCGTTATGAAAATGTGAGGTGAAGTGTTAATTAGGTCATAAAGGTCGGGATGTATATGGCACTCCGATTTTTAGACATGTTCGCAGGTATCGGTGGTTTTCGTTCCGGCTTGGAAAAAATAGGTGGCTTTGAATGCATCGGTCATTGCGAAATCGACAAACATGCTAACAAGGCTTATAACGCTATTTACAATACGGAAGGAGAAGCATTTTATGAAGATGCGACCAAGATTGCTCCGGATGAACTACCGGACATTGAACTTATCTGTGCCGGATTTCCTTGCCAAAGTTTCAGTGTGGCTGGAAAACGATTGGGATTCGAAGATGATACAAGAGGAACTTTGTTCTTTGAGATTGCCCGAATTGCTAAACGGAAAAGAGTTCCTTATCTCCTCCTCGAAAATGTACCCGGCTTGTTATCGCATAACCAAGGCAAGACATTTGAAACTATCCTCTTTTCGTTGGAAGAATTGGGGTATCATGTTGAATGGTTTGTACTTAACAGCGCAAATTTCGGCGTCCCACAAGAAAGGAAACGCTTGTTCATTGTGGGAAGTCTTAGTGGCGAATGCATCGGAGAAATATCACCTATCCACTGCCGCAATGCTAAAACTGTGCGGCAAATTGTGGGAGGTTCTCAGGGGCAAAGAGTCTACGATCCAAGCGGAGTTGCCTGTACTCAATGCGCAAGTGCCGGAGGCTGGGGTGGAAAAACAGGACTTTACTTCATAGACATGAATGAAAATCCTGTCATAACGGAACACGCAAGGTGTATTACAGCACGGCAAGACTCTGGAGTAAGTAACCGTAAAGGTGAACATTCGGGAGTGATGATGGAGATAAACAGAGCTTTATCACGGCAGCCGAGAGCTGTAGTAACCCCCGACAAGCCTAACCCCCGTCAACAAGGAAGACATATTAAAAACCCGAATGAAAATATGTTTACAATAACTGCCCAAGACCGACATGGTGTATGGCACGAAGGTATAATTCGAAAACTGATGCCTCTTGAATGTTGGCGGCTTCAAGGATTTACGGACGAACAATTTTATAAGGCTGAGGCGACAGGTCTTAAAGACAGTCACCTCTACAAAATGGCAGGTAATGCAGTAACCGTACCTGTCATTTCTGCTATTGGGCAGAAATTAAAATATTTAATCTATAAAAATCAAAAACCGAAAAGGAGTAGATTATGGTACAAGAAAGTAGGCTTATGCTTGAAGTCACGGCAGAAAAGCCGATGGAAGATGGATATTATTATGCATCGTTATATCTACCGGCAACGAAAAATGAACTTGAAGATGCAAGGCAAAGAGCAAGACTGACAGGCCGTGATGTTGGCTATGTAGGTATCGAAATAACCGGATGCCCACAACTTCCTGCTCTTGTAGATACAAGGCTTGATTGTCCTACTGTCGATGAATTGAACTTCTTCGCTAAAAGACTCGCATCAATCTCATCCTCTGAGATGATTGCTCTCGGTGCAATCTTTTCGCACAGAAAAGAACGAGGCGATTATGAAAACGGTCTAAGTATGAAAGAACTTATTAATCTTACATATGGGCTTGATAATGTAATGGTCGCCGCCAATGTAGAAGACAACATCGCTCTCGGTCGTTTCGCTATTGAAAACGAGATGCACCACCATATCCCCGGACTTAAAGATGTGAACCCAAAGTTTCTTAATGTTCAGCAAATTGGTCAGGAAATCAGAGATATGGACGGCGGTCTTTTCTATTGCGGATGTTATGTTGTCGCAGGTGAATATGAATATCAAGAAGTCTATGACGGAGAGAACCTTCCGAAACAGACCAACGAGGACGAGTTTGCCGTATTCAGCATTACACTCAGAGAAAAGACGGACGAAACAACTCCTGCAAAAGATATCTTAATCAATCTTCCAATGGAAAGAGATTATCTCGAAAAGTTCCTTGCAAATAAACTTTCCGCTCCTCTTGAAAACTACGAGGTAGTAAGATTTGAATCGGCAATTCCTTATATCAACAGATTTATGCTCATGGAAGAAATGGACATTAACACTATTAATGATATTGCTTACAGTTTCAAACAAGCACGTGAGTTCGATCAAATCAAATTCAAGGCAGCAATGGAAGGCTTCAAAATTCAGACATCAAAAGAAGCTCTGGACATACTGAGTCGTATCTCAGAATATCAACTTGCTCACTATTGCAACGATGAGGTCGACTTCTTCAAAGAATATCTTACCAACAATATGGACGGTCGCTTCGATGCTAAATGGCTCAAAAATATCCCGTGTGATACTTCGGGCAGAATGCTCCTTGAAAGGACTGGTGCCGTTGTCACGGAATACGGCATCATATCCAAAGGACGAGGAAATATGTTTGCTCCTATTTCCTATGACGAACCCGAAGAAACACAAACCGAGTCAGAGGATGAAGAAATGGAAGAAGCTGAGGAAGAAATTGAAGAACACAGTATGGGAGGTTTATCGATGTGAGTGTGAACAAAATAAAACTTGAAAGTCTTCGATATATGAAGGACAAACAAGGTCTTATACTCAGAGGTTGCGGAGGCGATATTTCAGAATGGATTGACGGAATAAACCGTGATTTCACTAAGGAAAACATATTGCTTGACGGCACAAAGTTTACGGATGTGTCAGTATTCGATTATAAAGACGAAACCTGTATTCTGTATCCTTTCACAGAGGATTTAAAAATCAATCTTGGCAAACTCTCAATTTGGAGAGTTCGAACAAGCGAGGTGTTCGGCGGCACATGGCTAACAGATTTTGTAGAAGGACACCTCGGTGGCTTTGTCAGTGATACAGGAATAACTACAGGTCAGGCAGTAAGATTTAGTGAAAGCGGTTGGTACAAGAGTAAATCCGCAGAAGAAATTGTTGCAATGCAGCTCTTTGAACCAAAGTTAGTAGTTCCAAAATTTGATATTTTCCACAAGGCAATTGAGGATGTCTTAGGAGTCCCTGTGCAAACAATCGAATTCGGATTCAGCAAGGATAAACTTCAACAATCCTTTAAGGAAAAGGTCAGCAATGCCGAAGAACTAATCGATAAAATGCTACAGGAAAAAATAGAGTTTATCTCACGCGCCGACCAAGACAAGATATACTTTCACAATGAAAAACTGAAAGGAATGCTTGGTGGAGTTAGTGAGTCGGAGATTTACGAATCACCCGACTTTCAATGCGATCAATCAGGCGGTTATCCTGTTTGTTTGTGCGTAAGCTGGGAAAAAGAAATTGCTTGGCTCAAAATGAGAGTTATCTCTGACACCGAAGGCATTAATACTGATAAGGTTGAAGAAATGTGCGCCGATTTTGGTATTAAGAAATGCGTGGATGACGAGCAGTTCAACAAAATACTTGAAGGTCTCGGTGAGGATGCAGTACAGAGTGCATACATACCGACCGAAGAAGAAGGACAAGGTATGAAATATGAACTATAAAATTAATGTATTAGAACACGAATTCGAGGTCACCCCCGAAACTCATTTATACGCTGTTTCGGATTTTATGGGCAAAGAAATGCACGGTATTGCTGTTCGGCTCACGTGGAAGAATCCCGAAACTGGTATCCCCGAACCGTTTGCATTGATAACCAAATCCTTTGGTGAATTCATCGGTTTGAAAAACTGTGCATATATCGACCTAAATAACTGTCCTTTTGCGACAAAATTTTTGCAAGAAGGCGTTGCAGCCGATACAGGCTTCACCAAGCAAAGCGGTATGTGTACATATCCGCTGTGGCAGTTCAAGGAAGAATTTCTAAAGGAACACGGTGAAGAAAATTATAAGTTATATTCAGATGAATATGACCAATACATGAGCATTATGAATGTCGGTGATGATGAAGATGAGGATTTGGAAGAAGACCAAACAGAAGAAATGAGTATGCAGCTATGAGTGAAATATTCTGCTTTCTTCTCGGCGGTACGGTTGCAACGGTGATACTCTGCTGTATCCAAATCAACCGAATCAACAGCTATCAAAATGAAATTGATAGACTGAAAGAACAACTTAATAATAAGAAATAATTTTAACGGTATCAATCGCTCCGTAACGATTGATGCCGTTTTTTCGTTTGCGGTGCGGTTGCTACCTTGCGAAAGCGAGGTGATTACAATAAAAACCCCTGTATCCCGTGTAGGAAATAAATCATCTATCCTTCACATTCTGTATGCTGTCTTTCCGCTGAAATTCAATAGATTTATTGATGTGTTCGGTGGCTCAGGCAGTGTACTTCTCGGAAAGCCGGAAATACATCCCTTTGAGGTGTATAACGACTTTGACAGAAACCTTGTTAATCTCTTTCGTTGCATGAAAGAACGAACAATGGCTACTATCCGAGAACTTGGTTTTTGTAATCTTAATTCCCGTGAAGACTTCATTGCAATAAGGAAATTCTTCGACCATGAACAATTCAGTGATTGGTACTTGACTGAGGAATTAGGACTTACAGAAATTATTCTTCCCCCTCCCGAAGCCAAAGAACTAAAAGAGTTAAGAAAAAGAATCACGGAAGATTATGATGTCCGCAGAGCAGCGATGTTCTTAAAACTGCTCAGATACAGTTATTCGAGTAGCTGTAAATCCTACGCTTCACAACCATTTGATATCCGAAAACTCTTCGGTCTTGTACAAGAACTTGAAAATCGAATGGCTAATGTGATTGTAGAAAATCAAGACTTCGAAACTCTTATAAGGCATTATGACCGTCCCGATTCTTTCTTCTATGCTGATCCACCTTACTTCTCCACAGAGAATATGTATGAAGTGGGATTCGGCTGGGATGACCATGTAAGGCTTAGGGATACGCTGAAGCAAATTAAGGGTAAGTTTTTATTGTCTTATAATGATTGTCCCGAAATTCGTGAGTTATATGAAGGCTTTTCTATATTCGACTTTTCAAGAACTCACTCGATGGCTCAAAGATACGAAGCTGGAAAGGAATTCAAGGAATTACTCATAGGAAACTATGATCTGTATGAACGAGAACGAGAAAAACCAAAGCAGCTCACACTCTTCAACATCTACGGTGATGAAGATGCTAATTACGATTATGAAAAAGTATTAAAGGAGTGCATAATATCATGCGA
>JAFWWX010000008.1 GCA_017517985.1 Clostridia bacterium
TCACTTTTTGCCCTGTTCTGCTCGGCTTTAATCTCTTTTAACCTTGCACGAACTGACGGGCGGGATTCAGCCTTCGAATTTGTCCAATCCCGTTCTGAGGGGGATATATGGTTGTTTCGTTCCCCGAAAGTAGGCTCGGACAGACGGGATTTTTCCGTCTTTGCCACAGAAGGGTTTTCGTTGAACGGCTTTTCTTTCTGCGGTGGGTTGTCGAACAGCATTTCGACAAATTTATCATCGGGTGTTTTACCGGGCTGACTTCTTACAGGGACTTCCTTTTGTGATTTTTTTGACCTGTCAAGAGAATCACGAACAGAAGACTTTTTGTTTAAGCCAAGATTGAATCTCTCAAAAATTCTGTTCACCTTTGATGAATCTTCTTCTCTTACCATAATGTCACACTTACCGTCGTTACTGTTCTTATCTTTAAGAATGTGATACATTATGCCATATTTTTTAGCGGCTTCACAAAACCTTTTCAAGTCTTTATCGTTGACTTCAAAGATAGTTACTGCACTGTTGGATTTGAGCATTTTTTTGAGTGATGCTTTACCCTTTGAAGGCGTATTATTGTCTTTGAGTGCAAGAGTAATCATTCGCTGTAATCGTTCAGCACTGTCACCTGACAGCTTGATTAACATTTGCACACCGTCCATAGTTATCCGCATTACCTGTTCAGCGGCTTCGCCTGAACTGCTCATTGTGGTTTCTCTCCTTTCTGATATTCATTTTTTTGCACTCGTCAATTCGCTCGTCTATAACGGGTTTCTGATTTTCAATTCTCTCACAAATCAAAACATCTCTCCGCAGTATTGATATACGGCCAGAGAGATTTTTGATGTGCTCTTTAAGTTCTCTGATTTCTTTTTCATCATCGTTACGAACAGCAATCTTTAGCTCGTTTCTTAAAATATTTCTTGCTTCTTCAAGTTCTTTGATTTCATCTTTGCGTGATTGTTTGAAGTCAGCAAGTTGTTCGGGAGTATCAATATCATTTCCGCATAAAAGGTTTTGCTGTTCCACCAGTTGGTGAAGTTTCTTTATTTCCGTATAAAGAGTCGAGTACAAATATCGGTTTGAATTGGGATGCTTCTTTACGGTTTTAACTACTGTAACGAAGCGAACATAGACCTCTTGGTATGTGGGGTCTTTCATAGGAACAAAGTATTTATCCACCAAGTTATCCTGTAAAGGAAAATTGATTTTTTGCCTTCTTGGTGATTGCTGAATTCTCTTTAAAATGTTTTCGGGAGTATAATCATCACCGAGCTTATACAGTCGTCTTGCTTTTGCAAAGTTCGGATGAGATATGGTTGGATATTTGCGATTGAAGTCGAATGAGTAACCTCTGCGTTGCATATGAGAAAAGAAATCCTGCTCACTTACCGAGAGCAGAATACACTCATCAATGTCATTCTTCATAAAGTTATTTTTGGTCAGTTGGTTGTTCATTTCCGCCTCGTAGATGTGATACGGGACTCGCTCTGAGGACTTGGGTTTTTCAATTACCGACAGACCGTACTCCCGACAAATATCATCGGAAGTCTTTCTCAAAAGTCTGTAACTCTCTTTGCAGGAGTTGTACTTTTTGCCGTCAACAAACGATACGGAGTTGATGACAAAGTGATTGTGTATATGTTCTTTGTCGAGATGAGTAGCAACAATAACTTGGAATTTATCTGCCCACATTCTGTTGGCAAGTTCAATTCCAATATCGTGTGCGAGTTGCGGAGTAACCTCGCCGGGTGCGAAAGATTGGTAGCCGTGAAAAGCTAAAATTCCGTCAACCTTGCCGTATCTTTTCTTAACAGCCATCATATTATCTCTCGCATTTTCCTCCGAACAATTTAGTCCCTCAACATAACATTTCTGCTCTGTTTTTGAGTCATTCATCGCATAATCCATAACATCGTAAAGAGATTGAAGTTCCTCATCGGTGTATCTTGTCTTATCGGGATTAGTGGCATAGTCAAGAGCTTTATCTATTCTTCCTTTGATACTCCAAAGTTTTGTGGTAGCTATTCTTCGCTTGGATTGAACGCAGAAACAAGTTCATTTTTTAGAAAATCAATCTCTTTGAGAGCCTTCATCAATTCGGGTGTGTTGATATATTTTTGTGTGCGGGCAACAACAAGAAGCTGGTCTAAATTCCTGCCGATTGCATTAAACTCCTTTAAAAGTTTTGTGTAGTCGGCAGGCGGCATTTGCTTCGGGACACAGCCATTAACCATATGTCGAAGCAAGGTTGACATAGATAAACCCGTTTCCGTACAAAGCTGACGAAGCCTTTTATACTCATTTTTATTAAGGTACAAATCTACTCTGATAGGTCTTCTTCTCATTCAATCACTCCTTTCTTCTGAAGCTGATTTTTGATTACTGTTGCTGTTGCGTTTGAAGCAAATGCGAGAACTGCAACGGCAACAATGCCTAATGTGTTCATTGGAATCTCCTCCTTTCTTCACGGGGTATTAGGGGTGTGAAATCCCTAACGTGCGGATTTGACGGGACAAATCCATTGCTCGTTAAGACAAATGCCACGAAATCAGCTATCCCTTTAACAGATTTCGTCTATAAGGTTTTCTTCATCGTCCTCGTCATCGTCCTCAGCAGAAAAAGGACAGTTGGGGCAGGCGTTGAAACAAGACGGAACATCAGATGTTGTGTCCTCGTCATCTTCATCCTGTTCGTTTTCAAACACACGGTATATAGTTTCTGTTTCTGCGTTGGGTGCATTGTCAATTACGGTAGTATTTCTTTTGAGTGTCCTTACCATATTGAGTGCTGTTTCTGCTGAAGGTGCTGTAGCTGTGAGTTCAACATTCTTGATTTCGGTTACGATAACTGTATAGTCCTTCATTAAAATTCCACCTCCTATCTTTCCAAATCTTTTTTGTTCGGCACATAAGGAATTGCTTTTATTTCCTCACCTTGCCTATAAAATCTTTCAGGCTTATTGAATCGCTCTGAAATTTTTTCGACCTGCACATCGGTTAAACTTGCCAAGTCATCACCGTCACCTTTGCAGATAAAAAACTTGCCGGCAATAATATCCGTTACTCGACCTTCCTTGTTTCTTAAACTTCGATTGAGTGGTAAACCCTCCGTCTTACCGTCACGGTTGTAAACAATAACGGTGTCGCCGTCAAAAGGAATTATGTCAATATTTCCTTCAACTACCTTCTTCATATCTTCAAACTTGTAGCCAATTTCTGTAACCTGTGCGAGCTTACCCGGCTCTAAAAGGACAACCTTTATTTTTTCGGGAAGCAGTTCTGTTGTTTCAAAATTTACGCTGTCAAAACTGTCGGCATCAAGAATATACTCACCTCGATACCACTCATCTGTGACTTGCTGTTGTGCTTCATCCAAACTGTCTGCCATTACTTTTACAGACTTTCTCAATGTTTCCGTTATAACAACTTCAAACTCTTTCATCGGCAATCTCTCCTTTCTTTTTGAGATTTGTATGGTATGTTCAAAGTGTAGCGAAGGTAATCGTTTACATCTTTTCCTACGGGAACGAAGTGACTTCTCACCGAGTATTTATCTGACAGAAGATTAGCCAATGCTCTTGCAGCATTGTGTCCTGCTCGGTCATTGTCAAGGTGAAGATGGATAGTCTTTGTGTCGTGCTTTGCAAGGTAAGATGAAAGTGCAACGGGTATTTTAATTTGCTCATTGCTGCCTTGGTTATATACTCCCGAAAGAGAAACAAGGCTCAAACTTTTATAGTCTGAGCCTTGCATTTCACAAAGGGTTGCGTATGAAATTAAATCTATTGCACTCTCAAAAAGGTGTACTGAATCGGTATTATTGTTTACCTGCCGAAAAGAAAATTCTTTATTACTTCCTGCAAGGTCATAAAAGAAACGGTTGTTTCCTGTACCTCTTACTGTTGCATATCTCGGCTTGTGTTTTTCATCATAGCCTACAAACACAAGGTTATCTCTCTGCGAACTCTGATAGATTAAACCTTCATTGATAAAGTGGTCTATAACCGTTCGGGATATTCCTCTGTTAAGAAGATAAGAGATAACCTTATCGTTATTGGGTGCTCTCGGCAACAGAGAAAAACTCTTTACCGTTTGCTTGGTTTCGTGAGTGGTAACGGGTATTTTTTCAAATGCTGCTATCTGTAAAACTGCATCTGTAAATTCCATCCCTCTCACTTTGACAAGAAAATCCAAAGCGGTTTTACCGCCTATCCCTCTCGACCACCACATCCATTTGCCGTTGGATATTTTTAAGCTGCTGTGTGTTTTGGTTGAGTAAGTGTTGGGGGATACTCTTGTCAATTCATCAGGCTCACAGTATTGCAAATAAGTGAGCAGGTCAATCTCTTTGACACGGGCAACGGTGTCGGAGTCAATAAACTGCATAGTTATCTGCACTCCCGACTTGCTTTTGATTTAAGTAAGCTGTGAAGCTCATCGGCTTTGTTCTCAATGCAAGAAAGTATTTCCTGCATATGATTACTTTCACCGTTTTCCCAAGCTAAAAAGAGGTCACTTAACGGCTCTTTCTGTTTGAGAAGTGCCTTGCATTGCTTCGGTGTCAAATCGTTTTCTTCAAGGGATAACAGAATATCCTCACGCATAACGAGTTCATAAGAGTGCTGCATAACAACCTCGGGTGATGAACTACGAAGCATTGATTTAAACTGTTCCTGTTCGGCATACATCTTGTTATATAAAGCAGTATTGAGTTGTTCGGTTGTCATTCTTCACATTCCTCCTTTGCTTTAATGTTGGGACAATTTATGATTGTTGCTCTGAAACTCTGTTTGCAATTCTTTGAGCAGACAACACACAAATCGTTGTTTTGAATTTCACCGTTTGAGTTTATATAGAAGCTCAATTCATCAGGGTAACTTGTTTGATTCACATATTATCACCTTCCTTATGATTGATGTTGTTAATTAAAGAACGTGCTTTTTCTTTTCGTGTTTCCGAACACGGATTAAGTAATCTGAATGAGAGTCTGTCCTTTTGTATCTCAAATTCTATGCTGCCTTCGCCGTCATCAAAAATCAGTTTGCAAAGGTCAGGGTGCAAGGTCGAATACTTAATAAGTCTTTTCTTCAAACTCGTATTGTGAGTAATGATTGATATAACATCGTCATATTCGTTAAAGCTGATAAATGTGGTTTTATCTCTCTTTATTGGGGCGTAAGCCATATTACCTCCTTGTTTTTCCGGTGTTTTATTTACTGACCTGTTTTTTGGTTGATTTTGCACGGTTTAGACCGTACAGAATTAAAAAATAGCCGATGGAATTTTTATAAACGATACATTGGTCGTTTTGAAAATTTCTATTTGAAAAATGTCAAAAAACACGGACTTAACTCCGAGTTTTACCTTGCAGTTTCTCTGATTGTTCTTTATCGGGGTGTAAGCCATATTACCTTCTTGTTTTTTCTTTGTTTCATTTACTGACCTGTTTTTTGGTTGATTTTGCACGGTTTAGACCGTAACGAATTAAAAAATAGCCGATGGAAATTTCATAAACGATACATTGGTCATTTTGAAAATTTCTATTTGAAAAATGTCAAAAAAACGGACTTAACTCCGAGGATTTCACCTCGCAGTTTCTCTGCTTTTTTCTTTATCGGGTTGCTCTGTTTCTTCGATTTCACCATCATCAATTTCATTGTCATTGTGGTTCATATCAAGTAGTGCATTGAGTTCTCCGAGCCTTTCCATCTTTGCGTTCAATTCATCCTCTTGCGGGAACGGCTGTTCAATCTGTTCTTTGGCATTGGCAAGCTGTGTCTTGGTATCTTCAAGCTGTTCAATACAAGCGGTTTTCTTTTTCTCAAAGTCACCGATGAGATTATCAAGTCTTGTGATGTTACCGTGAACATCCGAGCCAAGCGGAGTAGAATGACGAAGTGAGCCGACAAGAGTTAAGATGAATTGTTTTTGGAAAGTGTCA
>JAFWWX010000209.1 GCA_017517985.1 Clostridia bacterium
CGATAGGTTGCCAGTGATTATTTTTGATGACTTTACTACAGATTCAAAACTCGTTGATTTTCCTTTCAAGGTAAAATCTTCTGCGATGAAGATCTTGAGAACGAAGGGAGAAATCAATATCGACTCATATCTTCAGCCGGAGTGTTACCTTCCTGTACACTAACATTGGTTTCCATTCTGCTTTTAATTTGTTCAAGTGTTGATTTTAAAGATGCTCTTTCAATTAAGGCTTCTGCGAGTTTCATAATATTTTCATCCTTCCATAAGTTATTTTCGTATTCCACGAATATTTGTTTCTTCGCCAATCTTACGAATTGTATCTGCTAATATATTAACCATCTGATACAACTTTTCTCTTGAGTAGTTTTCTAATGCTAATTCTCTTTCCGCAACTGATAAGTCGGTAAAACAACAATAACAGTGAATACCGTTACGCATAACGTTAAAATACATACCGTCAAGATTTCGTTGAGGTGGAATAATGTGTTTATCTTGCTCCATATATTTTTACTCCTTTTCGATAAGTTTTACCTCTCGTATATCTTGCCATACGCATTTTTCAGCAACAAGTTCGGTGTCTTCGTATGGTAAATTCATATATGAAATCACCTTTTCATTTGGGAAGTCTTCACTTCTGTATTTTGGAATTATCCCTTGGGGAACAATCCCGACTTTTTCAGTTCCCAATACTCTTTCAACTAATATTTCAGCATCATTAAGCCAAACCGGAAGTCCTACTCGGCACAATGCTAAATAGAATTTTATTGTTTCATTAGTCCGTCCGTAAGAAGAACCTGCTAAGTACAAATAATATCCATTTTCATCATTATTTGCGTAAAGTGAAATGTGAGTTGAATTTCCACCTCTGCAAACTTCCCACGGATGACCTAACCAACCATCTTTTTTATTAAGCCACAAATTAAACGCTTCAGGCGAATCAGCTTCAAGTTCCAAAAGGCCATCATCACGTCCGTCTGCGTGTTTTTTATACTGTTCTTTTGGGCTTAGTTCGCATCCATCATAACCCATTGCCTTGTATCCCATAGCACAGAACTTGAAGAAGTCATTTGCAGTCATTTTATTAAGTCTTTCCTTGGGTTTATGGGTTTCTGTTGGCTGTTTATTGACATATCCGATAAACTCCAATATATCATCATCTGAAATACCACTGAAAAAATCTTCTTTGTCTTCGGGGTAGAGTTCCCATAGATATTTTTGAAGAATCGTTCCTGTTCGGTGTACAACAGGAATATTATCCCTAATGAAACTCATATAAGTACCATTTTTTATTTCAGTAATAGCATTTGCTGCTTCATCACAAAGCCATTGCGTAAATTCTGAAATATCATTTTCGTAGCCCTTTTTGGTATTAGGTTCAACAACGATAACGACTTTATAATTTATAACAATAACCTTATAATCAACTTTTTCATCATAAAGTGCTTCAACACGATACCATTTCTTTTCATCGGGATAGTTGTCATTCCACATATTTTCAAATTCTTGATAGTTTTCAACTTCACCGCAATCAAGTAATTCAAAATAATCTCCAAATTTATCTATCGTTCCTTTTTCAACGCAGAACCATAGCTCTCGGCATCCATTATCTGAAATAGGACTTATTTGTTTAAGCAATTCAAAGAATTTATCTATGTTTTCATAAGATTTTGCATCGTATGTAGTTCGGTTGTCTGAGAACCCATAATCTTGATGTCCCATCCATCTGACATAATAATCCACTTGGGGAGCATATAATTTTTCACTCATAAATTTTCACCTTCCTCATTTGAATAAAATATTTTCATATCATCGAGCCGAATACAAGCTAATCTTCCATCACCAAATCCGCTGCCGCAATCAATACCGATTGCATTATCGCCAAAAAAGACTTCCAATGGAACAACATCATTAAAATTTAAGGTGGGGGTATGTCCGAATATCAAAGTATATTCTTCGGGAACATATTCAAAGATTTTCCACCTATGCCATACCGCATATTCTTTTGAAGTTTCATAATCACCATGCGCTCTTCTGAAATTACGTTCAGGTGCGCCGTGAACAAGAAGAAATTTTTTGTCATTTACTTCAATTTCAATATTCACCGGAAGCTCCTGTAAATAACGAAAAACTTCTCTTCGTAACTCTTTACGTATATGTTTTAAATAATTATGTGTTACTCTCCCGCCATTTCTATACCATAAAGACAAACCACCGTAAGGACTGTAAAAATCATCTTCTTGAGTTTTGAGTGCTTTTAGCATCATAAATTCGTGATTTCCAAGAAGCATTTTTACATTATCCATCTTCATCAATCTTCTAAGTATTCTTATGCCATCAGGATAACGGTCAATAACGTCACCTAAAATATATAGTGTGTCCGTGTCTTTGAGCTTAATTTGCTCCATAATAGAGTTAAATCTTCTGCTGTTACCGTGGATGTCAGACATAACATATATCATTCAACCACCCTCGTTTCTTCATTTTCGGTGCTAAGTTGAGATATAGACTCCTTAAAATGATTTCTCATTCTATTATGGCAATCCATAAGGGCATAAAAATTCTCTTCAAGACTTTCTGCATCAGAGTTTTGTATATCTTTTTTAATATCCTTTTTTATTGATTTTATCTCTGATTTTATTTCGCTTAGTGTATCTTTTTTCATATCAAAATTCCTCTCATAAATCATTCGTCAGGCAATAAATCATCCACCTTTTCTTTTAAGTTCTCAGCCATTGTAAAAAGGCCTAAATTCTCTCGGACAATTCTATGGGATGCTGTTTTAATTTTGTGATTTATATTATTTTCGACCATTTCATCAAATGTAACAGGCTTAAATCCGTTTATATCGACTCCTGCATTTAACATAAGCTCTGATTGTTCAATAATAGGCCAATACACAGCATCCGTATTATGATGAATGTGACCGAACAACATATAACCGTTAGTACTCATATGCGGCCAAGACATCATTGGATAGTGACAAACTGTAATACGATGCTTACCGTCTGAGATAAAGGACAGGTTTTCATTACTGACAAAATATTTATTTATATCAACCTTTTTCATCCAATCTCTATCGTGGTTTCCTCGTATAAGGTGCTTTTTGCCTTTTAACTTTGACAGGTATTCTTCAGGGGGAACAGAGTTTCTAAACATCAAGTCCCCAAGGATATATATTGTATCGTTATTCGTCACCCTTGAGTTCCAATTATCAATAAGACAAGCATCCATTTCTTCAATGGAACTAAACGGTCTATTGCATAATTTCAAAACATTCTTGTGCCCCAAGTGTAGGTCACTCGTAAAATATATCATTTTAATTCCTCACTTATCTTTTTATCCATTCTTGAACTTTTTTATCATTATCAGAATCATTATAGTATTTATATCCTAAAATGCGTGGAAGAGCATCTTCATCCATAGCCTGCCACATAAGATATTCGCACCAATTAGGTTCGCCATCAAAGTTAATATGACTCCAAGTTGGTGGTTCGTACATTAGTGTATATGGCGAATTATTTGCAATTAAATAATTTTCATTTGGGAAATAACCACTTATATTTACTAATATATTTTCAACCATTATTCGTTTGGATAATCGACAGAGCCACTTTTGAAAATCCCTTATGGTTTCTTTATAATACCTGTCCCTTAAATCTGCATCTATTATTAACAAATATTCATCTTGAACCTGTAACCAACCATTTATACTATGTTTATCATATCTATTTATTAGCAAATTACTGAGTCTTCCAAATTCATCGTGCGATGAAGAAGAATTATACCCATCTTTAAGTTGGGTATAGATCTTCATATCGCTCTCACTACCGGACACACAAGGAAGATGGTCGAGAACTGTTTGCAGAATATACGATTTTTCAGCTTGAGTTCTTCCCATAGGTCGAACACAAATAGTCCCATATATACGAACCCAACTACTCATAAAAAACCTCCAATGTCACTTTTCTTCACAAGAAGCACAGCCTGCTTCAATTTCTGCAATTTGTTCTTCAGTATAAAGAAATCCAAATAACTCCATATAATGTTCATAATCAAATAAAAGTAAGTCCGGTTCGCCTTCACTCCGTATAAGAATAGGACTTGTTTCTTTAACCTTGTCAAGAACAGCATCCACGTTCTCACCGAACTCTTCACGAGTAACCATATATAGTTTTTCTATGTCAATGTTGTTCATTTTGCAGCTCCTTCATCCAAGGTATAACAACACACCGATTTTTAAACATTCCAACAAATTCTACAAAGGCAAAAGCAAGTTGCTCAAATGTGATTTTTAATGACTCACACCATACGGTAACTGCATCATAAAAATCACTGTCAAATTCTAAGGTCATTATTTCTGTCCGTTTTTCATTTTTTCTTCGTTTGGTAACTGATAAAATTACATCATTTGCCTTATAACATAACTCATTTAAGTTTTTACTCTCAGGTTTGTTTTTTACAAGTACTACATCATTTGTCTGTGTTGATAAATCCGTGTATATTACCAAGATAACATTTTTATGTAATTCGATTATTTTTGATATTTTAAATTTATTTGTCATAACGCACTCTCTCCGCTAACTTTGGCTTTTGGGGTTCAATGACTTCCTTTATCCAAAATCTAATTTTTTCATAATCAATAGTATCCCTGAAGTATTCAAAAAAGGCATTGAAAAAGTCTTCGGAATAAATATCATTTTCCTTACAAAACATAAAGATTTTATTGATTTGAGGAATTTCATAACACAGCCCGGATGTAGATATATTTTTCTCTACAGACTCATTATAAAATTTCAAACACTCACTAATGTTTTTCTCAAACTCATATTCGGATGTTGCTTTAGGAGCATCCTTATAAACAAGACATCCGTTTCGACCAATCATATTATCAAAGTATAAAACGAAATATATATTTTCTTCTAATTTTATTCTAAAAAGTATTTTAAGGTGCTTCATTTAAGTACTCCTGTTCTTGATATTGATTGTACACAATATGGATTTCGCTAAGTTTGTAGTAATCCATATAATAATTTCGTTCATCGTCTATAAGCTCCATATCTTGAGCAATACCCAACAGAATATCATTATCGGGAAGAAGAACAACTTCTTTAATCATGCCGGAAGCACCGCAGTTTTCTTCGTAAATACTAACATCTTTGGATTTTGCTTCTTGGTCGTATGGTGTGAATTTTTTCTTATATACCCAATATGTAATAAGTCTGTTTTCAATGGACTTAAAAAAATCCTGTATATTATCATAAAACTTCAATTCATCGCTTATCTTTGGGATTTCGTTCATAATACCACGCTTTCTTTTTCTCTAATTCCTTGCGAATTTCTGATACATCATAGTTAGAATACTTTTCTGCTGCATCAATAAAATCTACCATTGTTGGCCCATCAAGCACATATTTGTATCCATCAAACCATTCATATCCATTTTTACTAACAGTAGGGGTTATTGGTTCGTCATACGAAATAAACAATTTATCGTATTTATATAAATGATTATCAATAGTGTAATTAGGCTCGTAAACAAGATATTTGACACCCTTGGCTGACATATATCCTTGCGTTTTATACATATACCCTCGAACATACCATTCAGGAAGTTCGCTTGGAAATATTTTTGTACGATAATGACCGTAAGCATATAAATACCCATCGGGATTTCTTGTATCTTCACGAAGTCGGTTATGAAATCTTATATGAGTATATAATGTGGCCGTTGGCTTTCTTTTTTTGCCATCATCTAAAATCTCAAAATTATATACACAGTTTAAGGTGACAACAGAACATTTTTTATTATCATTTGTGTAAATAACTTTCTGCACAGGGGTAGAACGATGGCAAACTGTGTATGCGTTATTGTCATTTATTATCATACATTCACCAATGTTGATTTCTTTTATAAAGCCTATGTAGTTATACATAACATAGGTAAAATCATCCATTTTCATTTTGTTGCCATTCTTATCCTTCGCGGATAATAACTTTACATTCATTTATATTCATCCTCTCAACCATCGGCAAAAATATCGTTGCAAAA
>JAFWWX010000210.1 GCA_017517985.1 Clostridia bacterium
ATATCCCGAAAGATATGCACCGGAAAATTCTACCGCATCTTCATAGTTAAACGGCTCGACGGCTTCCATATAGGTATCATCCGCTTTCTTTGAACCGTCAACAGGAATATTTGCAAATCCAATAGAACCGCTTCTGAACAGTTTATAATAATCTGTTTTGGTGTAATTGTAGTTCGAATCGCTCCAAGCTGTAACTCTTTCGGCAGTATAGCTTACCGCTGCATCACAGTCGCAGTCAAACATCCAAAACGGAACATACACGCCTGCCATTTCCTCGATTTTCTTTTTACTTTTAAAACTATCAGGAAGGAATGGTGCATTTTTAAAATCATTTTCAAAGGCTTCTATAGCCGCTTTCTTGTTGAATTTGAATGGGATTATGTAATCCGGTCTGAGTGTTCCCTCAAACTGACCTTTGACAATCGTAGAGTTTCCGCAATACGGGCACACCGTTGAACCAAGTGTATCATCGCCCTGAATCTCCGCTCCGCAGGATGGACAGGAGTAATTTGCTAAATTAACCTCATTCGTATCCTCGTAGTTTCTTGGTGTATATCTCTCCCAATCATATTTTGAAAAGCCTCCTGCGTTTTCGTCGCCCTCTGCCATCTGCTTTATAGTTTCAAGAGGAAACGTGTTATCGCAGGACTCGCATATCAGATTTTGCGTTTCGGCATCAAATATTAGCGGAGCTGTGCAGCAAGGACATTTATAATTTTGAATTGTATCCATGTATTCTCCTCCTATTTATTTTTCAATCATCAACGGCACATTATTATTTACCTTCGTACCACATCGAGGACAGTAATCCATCGAATCAGCAAGAACTGTACCGCATTTTTGGCAATTTTTATGCTGAGCTTTATAAAAATCATACAAATTATTTTTTGGTAACCTTGAACCGCATTTTGTGCAGAATGTTTTCATGCTGCTTTCAGGATGACTGCATTTTTCACAAATCTTAATGTTTTTCATTACATCTGTACCAAAACCAAAATGAAAAAGGGCATTTCTTCGTCTTACATTATCCATCTTTTTCATCATCATCGCCTCCATACATAAGCCTTACTCCGCAATTATGACAAAAAACTGCCAAGCCGGTAATTTGAGCACCGCATCTGGGGCAGAAATCAGGGATATCCTCTATTGGAGAACAAAGCACGCAGTTATGAGTATCCGGATTATACATAACATCCATAACCCATCTCCCACACTTATGACATTGGTTAAAACAATCTTTCCCTTCAAATTCCCATGCTGCTTCTAATTCTTCTTCCGGTTCTTTTCTCTTGTACGGAATTGTCTCTTTAACCAAAGCCCCGGAAATATCACAGTAAAACTGATATATGTTCCCATATTCTTTTTTTATTATCTTATAAGTTGCTGTTTTTCTGCCCTTAACTGTCATCAGCTTCCCTCCTTCCCATACTACATAAAAATTTATTTTACAAATTCCCGCAAAATCTTGATTCACTCAAGATTTTGTGATATAATATTTAACATAAAGACAGGGTGGTTTCTGTTTTCGTTGGCGCGGTCACAGAAATCATTATGCCGTTTGACATAACGGGGTACCCAATGTCTTTTTAATGAATCGGTAAGAAATTTATACCCTCCTTAATTACTCTTACGAAAATAATTATATATTAAATTATTTTTTTGTCCCCGTACTAAAGCCCAAAAAGTACAGTATAAAATAAAAAAAATCCTTTTTTTGTAAAAAAGGACGAAGAAAGTACAGTAAAAAGTACAGGTTTGGGTGACAAAGGGTGACAAAAAGGTGGTTTGGAGGCAATAAATGCCAAGGAGGAACAAAATTATGAAAAAATCACTTTCAATTATCCTGTCGATCATGTTTGTCATTTTATGTATGTCAGGATGTACAACAAAATCAGAGCTTCACGCGGATGAACCTGTAACACTCACTATGTGGCACGTGTACGGCGAACAAGCTGATTCTCCAATGAATCGCCTCATTGATGAATTTAACAAGACTATCGGAAAAGAAAAAGGCATTGTTATTGACGTAACAATGATGTCGAACTCATCACAGATAGGTGGAAAGCTTCTTGAAGCCCAGGCTGATTTACCCGGTGCTCCGGAGATGCCGGATTTGTTTTTCTGTCATTCTAATAATGCCGACGCATTAGGAACAGAAAATCTCATTAACTGGTATGATTATTTTTCAGACGAAGAACTGAATAAATACGTGACTGAGTTTGTAAAGGATGGTATGGTAGGAGAAACTCTTTCCGTTTTCCCTGTTTCAAAGTCTACACACCTTCTTTTTGTATCAGGTGGTCAGTTCGAACGTTTTTCTGCAGCAACAGGCGTTACATATGAATCACTTTTAACATGGGAAGGTTTTTTTGACGCAGCAGAAAAATATTATGAATGGTCTGGTGGCAAATCATTTTGTGCTTTTGACTACCTTATACGCTCTGTAGAGCTTAATGCGATATCAAAAGGAGCTGAGGATTTTTATACTGCTGATGGATGGTATGATTTTGAAAACGAGATTTTCAAGTCTTCATGGATGGAGTTCGCTGAAAGTATGGCAAAAGGACATATTGTTGTTTCCGACCTATACTCCAATACACAGGTAATGACTGGTGATGTTATCTCCGGAATGGGTTCATCTGCATCTATTTTATATTACAATGACACAGTGACATACGCTGATAATTCACAGGAACCTATCAAACTTAAGGTTCTGCCCGCACCACAGCCTGAAAATGAAAAACAATTCGTAACGCAAGCAGGTGTTGGTCTTTGTGCATACAAAACTACTACACAAAAGGCTGAAGCTGCCGCCGTTTTTGCCAAATGGCTCACTGAAAGCGACAGAAATCTTTCTTTTGTCACCGAAACCGGATATATGCCTGTTAATAATGATTCTTTTGATAAAATTGAAAATTATACTTTCAAAAACGAAGCATATAAGAGTTTATACGAGACACTTGTCACAGTACGTAAAAACTGTATTGCAAAATCAGAACCATCATATCCAAACTATTATGACAAGGTTACAGCGCTCTACAATAATCTGCGTGCAATGCAGAACGAACTTAAAAACAGATATGCTTCAGGAGAAGATGCTATTACACTTGCAGAAGAAACCTGGAATGTATTTTGTGCGATTAAATAAGAGGTGACATCATGCGTGTACCATCTATTTTTACACAAAAGAAACAAACTATGAGGCGTAAGCTATTCGGCTATATGCTTGTTTTGGTATTAATTCTTTTTGTTGTGATTTTTATCGGAATGCTTCTTTTGGGACAATACTCATCTACCAAAGATAAAATTTCTGACATATTATCGTTACAAATGGAAGTGTTTGAAAGAGAAATTGTTGCTCATCAGGACAACCTTGCAATGAGAAATGTTCAGCTTTCCAAAGATGCTTCTCTAATAATGCACAGTTATTTCACAAAAGAGAGAATCACTTTTGATGACCTTGCAAATTCACAGTTGCATATTAACAGTCTTCAAAGTAGTTTTATTGATTTACTTAGCAGGGAGATATTACAGACAGAATGTTCAGGTGCATTTATTTTATTGAATACAACTGTTAATACGTCGCTTGAAAACGCTGACAACTCAAAAACAGGGATATATATCCAAAGAAATTCTGTAAACTTGGCAGATGATACATTATTACTATATCGAGGAAATGCCAAACTTGGCAAAGAAAACGAAATAATGCCCCACAGGAAATGGCAAATGGAATTTGATTCAAATAAATTCCCCGATTATGACAAAATAACTGAATCCGATTCCTCTGTAGCATTAGAAAAAACATTCTACGTAACAAACATAGTAACACTTCCGGGCACCTCGGAAAAAGTAATGCTCGTAGCAATCCCTATTCGTGGCCATGATGATATTATTTATGGTATTTGTGGTTTTGAAATCAGTGCGAATACCTTTAAAATGAACCATTCTCAGCCCTCAACCTTCGAACATCTTGTTTGTGTATTTTCAAAAAAACAAGACGAGAATATTGTTGATTATAAAACTAGTTTCACAAGCGGAATTACAAACGGTTACTATCTCGCACCAAGCGAAAATCTTAGTGTAAGTCGGTTCAGTAAAACACTAAGTTTATTTTCCGGAGATGAGGAATCATATGTAGGCATAACAAGAGATATTCAGATTTGTTGTGGAGATAACGCAGATCACACATTAACAGTGATGATTCCTAAATATGATTACACAAAAATTTTTGTAAAAAATGTTATACAGATTGTGTTCTTTATTTTGCTACTTTTATTCTTCGCAATAAGTTGCTGTGGATACTTCAGTAAAAGATACATTTCTCCTATCATCAGAGGACTCGATAGAATAAAAAAATCTGAACTTGGTGAGTCGGAATCCTCGACATATTTAGAAATTGAAGACCTGTTTGTATATCTTGGAGAAAAAGAAAAAGAGTTTTCTGCTATTCAAGCAAAAGTTGATAAACTTGCATATTCACGAAAGAATGAAATTGATCCTAACGACTATGAATATTTCAAAATGGGTATCAAAACGCTTACTAAACAAGAGCGGACAATATTTGAACTGTATTTATCGGGAAAATCCGCACCTGAGATTCTTGAAATTACAGGAATTAAAGAACGCACACTGAAATTCCACAACGGAAATATTTATGAGAAACTTGGTGTGCACAGCAGAAAACAAATGCTTAGGTACGCGATGTTTTATCAAAATGAGAACGGAGGAATTATATGACACTTGCCGAAAGATTGAATCATATAATCAAAGAGCAAAATATAACAAAACGTGATTTCGCAAAAAGACTTGGTGTTTCAGAAAATTACATATATATTTTGACAGGAAATCTGAATAAGCAACAGAACATCTCTCCTTCATTAGCAAAACTCATAGCATTGGAATTTGGATATGATGAAAATTGGGTTTTAAATGGTGATGGATAAATTAATACATGATAAATGTCTCCGAGGTCTATCCCCGGAGACTTTGTTTTTCTTTATAGCAGAAAAGAACTCAATCGCCTTATGCAACAAGATAGCGACTGAGTTCTTCTTTTAGTTTATCATCATTTGTATATGCATTAATTTTTATGGGCTTACTTAAATCCAGGCTGAAAAGGCCCATAATTGATTTTGCATCTACTTTATATCTTCCGGATTCTGCTTCAATATGATAATTCTGCTTACTTACAATATTAACAAAATCTTTTATATCGTTAATCAACGGAAGTTCTATTTTATATTGTTTCATC
>JAFWWX010000211.1 GCA_017517985.1 Clostridia bacterium
AAGACCACATCCAATAGCAGATATGCCAAAGGCAAAGGCAACAGACAGATATCCAAAGCAAATGGGCAAACCGTCAATTATACCTTGCAAAAACAAGCTTCGTTTTTTGTTATTTATACTATTCATAGGTGGAGTTACATCACCTTTCTTCTTTGTTAAAAACCAAGGCACATTATACCATATTACAGCAGAGATGTCAAGGAATAAAGCAGGATTGTTTGACTGCAAAAGGTTGTACAAAGCTGTTATTGACATTTTTCTAAAATATGATATACTTATATTAATAATATTTCCGGGGGAAATTTTATGCTTGAAAAAATACTTTCTGCAATTATAATAATATGTATGTGCATACTGCCTTCAGAAAAGGCAGAAAATACTTCGTATGAGTTGGAAAAACTTCACTATAACGAGTGTCTGACACTGATTGGTGAACATCCAAATAACCCCGAATCCTTCACACAAGGACTGTTCTTCCAAAATGGTGAATTGTATGAGTCTACAGGACTATACGGCGAATCAAAGCTGTATAAAAATATAGATATAAATACCGGAAAAGCAGAGCTTGAGTATACCTTCCCGGACAGTATTTTTGCAGAGGGATCGGTAGTGTTCAACGATAAACTGTATGTACTGACATATAAAGAAAACATAGTTCAGGTGTTCAATCCAGGGACTCTTGAACTTCAGGCAGAATATGATTACCCACGGCAGGGCTGGGGGCTTACAACCGATGGTAAATATCTTATTGCAAGCGACGGAACATCTACCTTGTATTTTATGGATGAAAACCTGAAACTTGTTAATACAGTTACGGTTACAGCCGATTCAAAAGAGATAAGCAGAATTAACGAGCTTGAATATATTGACGGTGAAATATGGGCAAATGTGTGGTTGACAGAAAATATTCTTGTTATCGACCCGCAAATTGGCAAAGTAAAGCGGATAATTGATTTTTCTGACTTTTATAAACCTGAAAGTAACGATTCCGACGATGTACTTAACGGAATTGCCTATAATCCTGAAAATAGCAGACTTTATATCACCGGTAAACGATGGGGAAGAATATTTGAGTTTGAGCTGATAAAATGATTTTTTAATATTGTAATACAAAAAGCAGGTATTCCGGAGAATACCTGCTTTAATGTTTTTATTAAGTGTTTGAATTTAAAAATCAAATCCCGATATTCGCAAGACCGCCTTCACCGGTTTCTTTGTATTGTCTTGCAATATCACGACCTGTTTCTTTCATTGCTATAATAACTTTGTCAAGAGAAATTTTTCTTGTGTTGCTAAGAAAGTTTGCCAAGCTGACTGCGTTAATTGCACGCATTGCCGCAACTGCATTTCTTTCAATGCAGGGGATCTGAACGAGTCCGCAAATCGGATCACAGGTAAGTCCCAGATGATGCTCAATTGCAATTTCTGCCGCATATTCAATTTTATCAAGATTGAGTCCGAAAAGTTCTGCCAATGCCGCTGCAGCCATAGCACAGGCAGTACCTATTTCCGCCTGACATCCGTGTTTTGCTCCGGAAATGGAGGCGTTTGATTTTATAAGATTACCTATAACTCCGGCAGTTTCCAAAGCACGAATAATTTGTACATCGCTGTAGCCGTGTTTCTGCTGCTGATAATAAAGGCATGCAGGAACAACACCGGAAGCACCGCATGTAGGTGCAGTAACTACTTTGCCGTAGGAGGCATTTTGTT
Organism: Clostridia bacterium; assembly: GCA_017517985.1. The sequence continues at coordinate 1,714 of JAFWWX010000211.1, forward strand.
CACTGACAGCAAAGGCATAGGAGCAGACAATTCTGTTTTCCCTTGTTTCTGCACTTTCATCTATGTGCTGGGAATCGAAAAGAGTCTTTGCTTTTTTTACAACACCAAGTCCGCCCGGAAGTTCCCCTTCGTCGTCAAGTCCTCTGTTAATTGAGTCCTTCATTGTTTCCCAGATGTTTGCCATGTGCTGTGAAAAACCTTCGCCCTCACGCATTTCAACATACTGCCATAGACGAAGCTTGTTTTTTCTGCAGTAGTCGGCAATTTCCCGGAATGTAGTTTCAGGATATATCAGAGGCGGTACAGGATTTTCAAAATTTTCAAATACAATGCTTCCTCCGCCAACACTCATAACTCTCACACTATCGGATTTTCTTCCGTTTTTTATGGCAAATATATCCATAGTATTAGGATGAGGAAGTGACACAACAGGCACAGAGTTGTCAAATATAATCTCGACATTTTTCGGTGCAAGAGTTTTTTCTATAACAACATCCGTTCCATGTCCCTTTCCGGTTTTTGACAGTGACCCATAAAGGATTACCTTAAAGGAATCGGCGGTATCGTTTCTATCTTTAAAAAGCTGACAAGCCTTTTCGGGTCCCATTGTGTGCGAGCTTGAGGGACCGAGTCCGATTTTGTAAAGCTCAGAAAGAGACTCCATTCCGGAGGGCTTGCTGTCAGCCAGCTTCTCGTTTTCTTCCTTTGCCTTTTCAAAGAAATATTCAAGGGGAATAGAAAATATTTCTGAAATACGAATAAGATTTTCTGTTGAGGGATATGAGAGACCGTTTTCCCATTTTGATACAGCTCTGTTGCTGATGCCCATTATCCTTGCAAGCTCCCTTTGGGAAATTCCGTTATCTATGCGGATAGATCTGATTTTTTCGGAAATTGTGTTAGACATAAGTATCCCTCTTTCAATAATTCTGGTTATAGTATAACACAAATATTGTGAACAATTGAGGTACAAATTAAAATATTTCTGGAAAATATGTAAACTATTGGTTTACTTGCGACTTTAAAATTATAAAAGTGCTTGTATAAATCTGTAAAAAGGTGTATACTAATGATAGGAGGGATATAAATGATTTATACAGTAACATTAAACCCTGCAATAGATTATATTATGCATACGGATAAGATAAATATTGGAGAGACAAACAGAAGTACCGGTGAAGAAATTTACATTGGCGGAAAAGGGATAAATGTATCCTTAATTCTTCGAGAGCTTGGGACAGAATCAACAGCTCTTGGCTTTGTGGCAGGCTTTACCGGAGAGGAATTTGAAAAACAACTTGAAAAAAGGGGCGTAAAGTCCGATTTTGTAAAGCTTTCAAAGGGTAATACCAGGATTAATATAAAAATAAAAGGGGATGCGGAAACAGAAATTAACGGCAAGGGACCTGATATATCAGAGAATGATCTTGAAAAGTTTTTCGCGAAAATTAATAATATAAAGGACGGGGATACAGTGGTTCTTGCAGGAAGTATTCCGGGAAGTCTTCCGGACACCACATATAGCCGGATTTTAGAAATATTAAAGGATAAAAAAATTAACTGTATTGTGGATGCAAGCGGAAAACTTCTTATAAATGCTCTTAAGTATAAACCGTTTCTAATTAAGCCAAATAAAGCTGAGCTGTTTGAAATATTTGGTTTGGAAAAAGGAAATGAAAAGGATATTTCCGAGTGTGCTGCAAGGCTTCGGGAGATGGGAGCAAGAAATGTAATTGTGTCAATGGCAAGAGAGGGTGCACTTCTTCTGACAGAAAAGGGAGATACAATTAAAATTTGTGCTGCCGAGGGAAAAACAGTAAATTCCGTCGATGCAGGTGATTCTATGGTTGCAGGCTTTATACAGGGCTTTATAGAAAAATCCGATTATGCCTATGCACTGAAGCTTGGCGGAGCCTGTGGTGCGGCAACAGCATTCTCAAAAGATCTTGCAACAAGAGAGGAAATACTTCGCGTGTTTGATACACTTTAAGTGTATGTTGCAATAATATACAAGTGAAAGAGCATATTTTCATATTATTTGTAGATTATCTCAAAAACTAAATTATTTTATAAAAACCCTTGACAAACAAAAGAGATTATGGTAATATATACGAGTACTCATTTGAGTTCGGATGCGTCACTAGCTCAGCTGGATAGAGTAACTGGCTACGAACCAGTAGGTCGGGGGTTCGAGTCCCTCGTGACGCGCCAAAAAAAAATCCTGTCTTTTGACAGGATTTTTTTGTATTGTTTGCTATTCATTATTTATCGGCGAAGAGATTGAAGCGACTTCATTATTCATTAAAACCAACAGAAATTCTCGTGAAAATGGTATTTTTTACCCACAAATATTTCAAGGCTTCTTTATATAAAACCATAGAAAAAGAGCTGCCATTCCAGGCAGCTCTTTACTGTTTTACTGTCTTTCTGTGAAGGTGTCACATTCTGTTTCGGTAGTACTTTTTGCGTGGGCTGTGCCAACCTGGATTTTTTCTGCGGTACAGTATTCATTTTCATTGTATACGCAGTTTGTTACATCGCACTCGATTTCACTGTCACTACAGGGACAGCCATCTGTGCAGGCACAGTTTTTCATTTCGGATATTTTATCTGAAAAACTGTTACAGTAGGTTTCACAACATTCATGGGCTTCGCAGTTGTCCTCAACTTCAATGCAGTCTCTGGAGCATCCGCCGTGTGTATTGAATACGCATTTTACTACATCACAACTGATATTGGGCATAATAATCTCCTGTTATCAAATATTTTCCGTCAATTCTGGCGGTGAGAATATTATGCTCTCATTTATTGCTTATTATTCAGATTGGTTTTTCTGCAAATCAAAAAGAAACTGTGTAATATTAGTTTTTTTGTTAAGTACTTTTCCAAGGGATACCTGATAAAGAACTGAGCGAAGAATTTTTGCGGTCTCTGTTTTTGGGAAAATACCCATTAATGCAATATCGCCTCCGCTTATTGCAAGTTTTTCGGTGGTATAAACACCGTTTTTTAAAAAATTATAAAGTTCGTCTGTAAAAGAGTCGAAAAATATAAACAAATCTTCAATGTACTCCGGTTTATAGTCGCACAGAGCTTTCTTTGTTTTTTCGTCAAATATAATTTTTTTACCGTTTCTTGTAAGAATAGAATTATATAGGGTGTGCATTGAGGTTATTTTGTCCGTTTCATAATTAGAAAGCTTGAGATAGGAACAAATCTCGCAAATTTCGTCAAAACTGTTGTGACAAATACACGAAAACAGCCGTGTCGGAAAATCTCCTGTGGAGGACCTGAGAAATTCATGTGGGACAAAGCCCGGAATGATACTGCAGATAATATCATTACACTCTGTAAGGATATCGTATGAATGGGGAAAGAAAAGAGTGCCCTTAAGCTCGGAATAAATTCGTTCGGATGATATTTTCCCAAGAAGTGCGCTGTTTTTTGACATTGCCATTCTTGTTTCAGCTTCTATTGAAAAGGAGAGTCTTGAGGAGAATCTTATTGCTCTTAAAATTCTCAGAGCATCCTCTCGGAAACGCTCATCGGGATTTCCGACACATCTGAGTATCTTGTTTTTTATATCATCAGTTCCACCGAAAATATCAAGAATATTTCCGTTTGTAGCCATTGCCATAGCATTAATTGTAAAATCTCGTCTTGTAAGATCTATTTTTATATCTTTGACAAATTCAACTTTATCCGGATGTCTTGAATCATTATATTCACTTTCAATTCTATAAGGAGTTATTTCAACGACCTCGTTCTCAACAAGTACTCCGACAGTACCGAACTTTCGCCCTTTGGGAATCGTGCGAAACCCATTTGCCTCAAAGAGTTCTGAAATTTTCTCCGGCAAAACCCCAACAGTAATATCATAGTCGTGGGGAGTCTTTCCCATAATGAAATCACGAACACAGCCGCCAACAAGGTATGGTGAGAAATTATGTTCCTCCATAAGATGCATAATTTTTAAAATATGATCGGGAATAATATACTGCACAAACTCACCTCCGTTTTTTGTAGTATAGATTTTTTTTATAAATAGAAAAATAATTTACCATAAAGAATGTGTAAATTCCTGAATATTAGAAAAAAGGATTGTAATCTGTATAGGATTTTTATAAAATATTATGAATGTTTACAGTTTGGTAAGTGAAAACCACATATGATATTATATAATTAAATATAAACTAATTTTTGTCAGGAATAATAAAAAAATATGTACGAGAAAATAGAAGGCCTTGCAAGAAAAGCAGGGCAGGTAATGCTTGAAGCCGTTGGCAGGATAAACGATATTTGTGAAAAATCATCAAACTCAGACATTGTTACTGAGTATGATGTAAAAATTCAGGAATTTCTTGAATCTGAGCTTTTAAAACTGTATCCCGACGCGGGGATTCTTGGTGAAGAAGGAGATAAATCACAAAGATTATCCGAAATAAATAAGGAAACAGTATTTATTATAGATCCTATTGACGGAACAACAAACTTTGTAAGAAATTTCTATAAAAGCGCAGTATCAATTGCACTTGTAGAAAATGGCGAGGTTGTTTACGGTTGCTGTTATGTTCCGTATAGTGATGAAATGTTCACTGCAGAGAAGAATAAAGGTGCTTTCTGCAACGGAAAGAAAATAATGTGTTACGATAGAAATATTGAACATTCTGTAGTATTAGTTGGCACAGCTCCTTATGATAAAAAGGAAATGGCAGATGCTACATTTGGAATAATGCGCACATTGTATAATAAGGCAATGGACATCAGAAGATTTGGCTCTGCAGTAATAGACCTTCTTGATGTTGCCTGCGGTAAAGCGGATATCTTTTGTGAATTGAGACTTTCTCCCTGGGACCACGCCGCAGCAGGTCTTATTGCAGAGGAAGCAGGAGCTGTTGTGTCAGATATGAAAGGTAACAAGCTGAAATACGACGGAAGAAGCTCCATTATTGCCGCAACAAGGAAATGCTATGATTTCTTTTTTAATTGCGAAGAAATACAGAAATATAATCAGTTGTTTTGATTAATTATATCTGAAAAAATAAATCTATCTCTCGTGAAAGGAAAAGTAAGATATGAAAAAGAAAACGGCACCTCGCTATTCCGAATGGGTAAAATGGGATTAGCAAATAGTGTTAATCTTTAAGTTGCCTACTTCAAGATATATCATCGAAATAAAATAATCAATATTGCGAAAGCCTTTTGCACGGCGTTTAATTTCTTGGATACGGCTGTTGATTCCTTCTGTTAGACCTGCTGTAAGCCTGCTTTTGAAATATTGTAACACACCAGAATAATGCGATTTTATCATTTTGGCAAATTTCTTTATCGGCTCTAATCGAGAACGAACAGCCCATGATAACCATTTTTTAATGGCAATTTCAGCTACCTGTATGTCAAATATGTTTCGGTACACATCCTGAAATGTCAGCTTCATCTGATATGCTTTTGCAAGATGCTTGTTTTCTTTTGATAATGTTTTTAAGTCATTTTGTTGACGAAGAGTAAGATTGTTTGGGTTCTTTAGCCAAATATATCGTGAACCTTTTAAACAAGGGTTTAGCACAGTTTCATTGCGACGCACTGTATCTATTGCCTCGTTAAGTTGCTTTATGACATGAAACTTATCAAATGTAACCGAAGCAGTAGGAAGATATTTCTTTGCACCTGATATATATGCCGTTGACATATCCATAGATATGTTTTTGATGTTTTCACTGGAGGTGTTGTGGTTGGTGATTTCTTCGCAAAAACGTTGTATCGTTGATTCATCCTTACCTTGCGTAGCATAAACAACTTCTCGATTAATCATATCAACAAAAATGCTGACATATTTATGACCTTTGCGTGTTGATGTTTCATCTATGCCGATTTGAGATAACCCTCGTAAATCTTTCATTGCATACGCTTTTGAAATATGAAAATGTATTATTCGCCATGTTCTTGTGTCGTGTTCTCCCATTAGTTCGGCTATTTTAGAAACAGGCATTTCTTTAACAAGTGTTAAAATAAACGCTTCAAATAACACAGTAAAACCGCTACGAGGTCTTGACCACGACGGCATAAACAAATGCACACCACAATTATTACATTTTACTTTAGGATTACGAAAATGGATATAACATTTATATTGAAAAAAATTAAGATGACGCCAAACTTTTTCAACGGTATCGTGAGTCGGGCATTCTTCTTTTCCTCATACAGGACATAAAAATTTGCTGCCACGTTCAAAATCAATATAGATATGTAATTCGCTTAATTCGTTAAACTCAATATTACTAATATATAATGGTTTTTCGATACATAAAGCAGATTCAAATAATTCTGTTTGTATATTCATATTCGCACATCCTTTCGTACCTATTATATCAAATAATTAGAAGAAAGAAAAGAGGTATTTTAATGATTCAAATTAATAAAAGAAGCATAGGTGTATGTATATTACTATCAATAATAACATTCGGAATATACGGGATATATTGGTTGTATTTGCTTGTAAAAAATATTCGTTCAATACAAATGAATACAACAAGCTGTACAGGAGAAATGTTATGTTTGATTTTTGTACCGTTTTATTCTCTGTATTGGTGGTATACAAGAGGAGAAAAGGTCAAACAGGAATTTAGTCAACACAATTATGCTTCAACAGGTAACGGAATTGTATATTTGATTCTCGCAATTTTCGGATTGAGTATAGTTTCTATGGCTATTATGCAAAGCGACTTCAACTCATTAAAGTCCGAAACCCACTCAGAACAGCGAAGCACCAAGAAAACATACGGATATCTTGCTCTTGCAGGAATAATCGGAATTATACTTGCGGTATTTATGGTGTACTGTCATTATAATTATGTGTCTGGAGAACAGGTGGGGGATGGAATGATGAAGATTCTTCCAATGTATGAAAACTCCGCCACCGTTACATTTTTTAAATGGTGCTGTGTGCTGTCTGTTGCGTTTATTATGATTGTTCCGACCATCACACTTCCACCTGTTAAGTTGCCGTATTCATCCAAAAACAGTTTTCCTACAATATTTGCATCATCACTTCTTGGCTTTCTTTTTGCGGGGTATGTGGTTAACTTTATCATATCTCCTTTCAGAAATCTCTGGAGTACGGTAAACTTTCCTCAGGTAGATCTAAGCTCTGCCGATTTAATGCTGAAGATTATCTATTATGCAGGGTTGGTAATGGCAGTTCCCTGTGCCGTATATTTCCTTGTGCTTGCAATACGAAGTACATTTGCTCAGGATTCGAGACTTGCGATCCTTTCAGTGTGTCCGGTTATCTTTTTGGCGCTACGGCTTGTTTATTACTTTATGTTAACCTCAGCACAGGTAAATCTTGCCGGAAGAAAACTTAACATTGTAGCCTTGTGTCTTGCAGTGTTGTTCTTTCTTCAGGATGCAAAATGCTGGATTCCTGCCAGCACCAACAAGGAGTCAGCAAAAGAGAATTCCAAACGCTCGAAAATGTACTATGCCACAGGATTTGGAGCAATTGTAACGCTTGCAATATCGCAGCTTGCTGGAACATATCTTCAGGTGTTTTGGTTTATCAATCAGGATGACTCCTATTTGCTTAATGCAATATATATAACAATGATTCTGTTTATTTCATCTAGAATCGCTTCTGTAGATGTTGACATAAACAGCAGTGTTGTAGATGGCTGATAGTATTGATAATAAATTTTTTTAATAATTTATGAATGCGAATAATGGCGTATTTTCGTGTTATTAGTTTTTTAACATTTGACACTTGCCAAAAGCCCCAAGGATTCGTTTTGAAAAACATAAAAACGACAGTAGAAAAAAATGCACTTCGACAAGGTACGACATAGATTTTTTGAATTTGCATAATAAATGCTCTATAAATTTATTAAATCATACAAAAAGGCAAATAAATAGAAATGTGATGCAAAAACTATTGAAAAGATTGGTGATTTATGGTAAGATATAGGTGTAGAAACAAAATATGATTTTTTTAAAAGATATTTGGTCATATTCCGCGGAAGAATGAAGTGAATTTTTGTCAAAATTCAGAATACATTTTATATGATTGATAGTTATTTTAAAATATTGTGTTTTATTATTTTGTTTTGAGTAATATTATAAACATACTCGAAAAAAAGGCCGGATAAGAACGGTCAGAGGAAAGGAAATTTATTTATGAATTTAAGATTATATATTGCGGATCAGAATGCTGACTTTAAGAGAACCGTTTATGATTACTTTATGGGATCCGATATAACAGTCGTGGGTGACTCGGATGACGGCAAGAGTGCATTTGAGGAGATTATGAATATTCGTCCCGAATTTGTCGTTCTTGATTTGTGGCTTCGTGGAATGGACGGTGCACAGCTTATACGTGAAGTTAAAAGATCTATGAAGGATGCTCCGCACTTTATAATAATGACCGGTCTTCAGAATACTGCTATACTGGAAGAGGCAATTGAAGCAGGTGCTGCGTACTGTATTGCAAAGCCCTGTGAATTATCTCTGCTCGCTATGAAGATTTACAGAATAGCACGTAGCAATAATGATAATTACCAGTACACAGAAAATACGGATTCCACAGGCTTTGTCCTTGAGAACTATGTAACCAGACTTATACACAAGGTTGGTATTCCGGCACATATCAAAGGATATCAGTATCTCAGAACAGCGATAATAAAAACCTTTGAAAATCCTGAGCTTATAAACTCTGTCACAAAGGAATTATATCCTTCAATTGCAAAGCAGTATAACACAACAAGCTCAAGAGTAGAACGAGCAATACGCCATGCAATAGAAATAGCATGGGACAGAGGAGACTGCGATGTTCTTGACGATATGTTCGGGTATACCGTTCAAAGGTCAAAAGGAAAGCCTACAAATTCCGAATTTATTGCACTCATAGCAGACTATCTCAGAATAGCATACAGAAATATGCATCTTAAGAACAAGGAATTTTCCTTCTCGTCGGAGAGTATGCTGTCTTTCGATAACATATAATATATTCTGAATATAAAACAAACATAACAGTAAATTTTAAGGCGTATATCGGTTGATATACGCCTTAGGTTTTTATTTTTTTTCTGAATTTAGAAGACCAATTGCATAGTCAGCATTTTCTTCGGCTTTTTTTCTGAGATAAAAAAGAGATTCTTTAATGTCATCCTTGCGCTTTGAAAGCTCGCCTATCAGTTTATCTGAAGCAGATAGAAGCGAATCCTCCGAAATATTATCAACGTCAATGCTTATAGGCTGATGTAGTGATTGCATAAAAGCTGAAACCTTTGTATCATAAGATAAAGCGATAACTGGAATGCCAAGTGTTGTTGCATAAATAAGCATATGAAGCCTCATTCCCAAAGCAAGCGTAGAAAAGCCAATAAGGGAAAATACTTCGTCAATTTCAAGATTACGGCGGATAATATATCCTTTTGTGTCCATTCTTGAAATAATATCAAGAGCAATCTGTTCATCCTCTTTGTACTGCATAGGAATAAACAATGGAGAGATGTTGTGTTTCCGGGATATATTGTCGCAGAATTTTGCAATAATATCATTAAAATTTGAAACAGAGTCTTTCCAATCCCGGACGGCAACGACAGCATATTTTGTATCCGAATCAATACCCGCTTCACAAAGAAGTGAATCGTTTTTTTGAAGATCATCAAACTGCAATGTAAAAGCGGGGTCTGAGGTGATGTGAATGTCAGGGGCGGTAACGCCTATTTCCGAAAGAAGTTTATCGGAAAGGTCGTCGCGTAGTGTAATAAGATCAACTTTATTCAGACATTTTGCGGTCTTAATTCTGCTCTTTTTATCTGTCAGCGGACCGATTCCGTTGCCGTAAAGCATAACCTTAATACCTGACTTCAGCGCCATATTAATGATAGTGAGATAATAGTAAAGGGATCTTTTGCTTGTAATGTCCTGCAAAAGACTTCCACCGCCAAATATAAACAAATCGGAGCTTTTAAACAGTCTGTATATTTTAAAGAGATTATATCTGTAAACGGAATCAACGTTATATAGCTTCTTTGTGGATTCCGGATGCATAGAAAGCACAGTGATTGATAAATCGGGTTGTTTTCTTTTTAGTATGTCTATCATAGCCTTGAGCAGTGCCTCGTCACCACTGTTAGCGAAGCCGTGATAACCACATATAACAATCTTTTTCAAGGTATTAATTCCTTTCACCGATAAGCATTTTATACATAGAATACATTTTATCATTCTTTTCAAGCTTTGGAAGAATATATTTCCCAAAAACTTTTTTAATAATTTTCACGAGAATGATATTAGCAATATAAGCGGCAATACAGAAAACAAATCCAATAATTATGCCGTTTAATACTCTGCTGTAAATCACCTCAACTGTGGTAAATACATGGCAGAAGCTGTTGGATATTGAAGCAGCAGTGATTGCCGCACCGCAGAACAATCCGCACTGAATCAGCTTAATATTTGTATTTTTAAGGTAGTATACAAACAATACGAGACAAGGATATCCGACAAGAAATTCCTTGGTTCTGGGGCGTGCTTCAAAAATATCGGTGATAAGGTTTCTCATCCAGGTTTCAATAGCGCTTATGGAGTTGACATTACCACTTCTTTTGATATAAACAGAAACAATGCTGTAGACAACAAATAAAACAACCGCAACGGCAACAATAGTGATAATTTTTATGTCGGAAATTTTGTAGTTAGCGATTTTTACAAGCAGTTTTTTATAATCAACCTTAACAAAAACAATTATATAAGCGACAACCGCATAAATAAGTGGAATAAACAAGGAAAGCTTTATTCCTCTGAAAATGTCATTATTAATATAATAATCAATGCCGGAAAGTAAGGAGGATTGAACTATTCCAAATATGCTCATTATGGCAACAAGCATTGCAGTCGTTAAAACGGAAAGTGGAATGGTTTTGAGTTTGTCTTTGAATTTGCTTGCAAAATAGAGAACAACGGTTAATGCAAAGCACGGTGACAAAACCGCCCAACCTGTGGGGAATACCCATTTAAGTGAAGCCGGGAAAAGGTATGCCGCAACAGCACCGAGAACGGCAAAGATAATGCCTGCGACGAAAAGGGGAATGTTATTTCCTACCTTGAACAGCATACAAATCATAAGATAAACCATAAGAACTATAATAGCTGTAGCTGCAGCATTGGGGATTCTAAGGTCTATATCATAATCAAGTACGGGGGTGTCGCCGTTTACCGTATATCCCATCTCTGCTATTTTGTTTATATATTCCTTAACAGCAAGTAAGGTGTATTCTGTACAGTTTTCAAAGGTTTCTAAAGGCAGAATAATCTGTGATACTGTGATAAATCTTATATTTCTGTCAATAGTGGAATTGAGATATTGCTGATATCTGAACATATACTTTGTGGCATCAACGTGGGAAGCGTCATAGGTTTCATAGGAGCGAAGAACCCTTTGGCTGTTATTTTGGAAAATGTAATTATAGCCGAAGGGCGATTCGTTGGAGAGCTGATTTGAATTTTCCGTAACACCAAGGGTAAGATTGTTGTCTTGAATAAGCTTTGAAAGATGTGTATAATGATCCGCTTTGTCAGCCTCGTTTTCCGGAACCACAGTGGCATCACGAAGACTGATATATTTTATATTGTACTGCTTAACAAGTCTTGCGATGTTGTCAATATAGCCTGTTTGTGAGTTGTCAGTAAGTCGCATTACAAGACAAATATCAAATCCCATGTCAGAGTACTTCTTTATTTCTGCTTCATTATATCCAAGCTGAACATCGTATGTGGGATGAGTGCCGTTGTAAATACAAAAAACGGTTATCGGATTACCGTATTTTTCATTGGAATATTCAATTTTATTGTATTCTGTGTCTTCTGCAAATCTGTCGGGAATTGTTTTGCTAAGAAATTCTACGCATTTTTCATCCTTTGTTATAAGGAGCTGAGAGTCGTATATTATTTTATCCTTTGTTTTTTCGTGATTTTCAATATATCTTGCAAGGTCAAGGCTTTCGTCGTCAAATTTGTGCCTTAGAACATTGAATTTTATATTAGTTACGTCACCTCTTATAACCATCGAGTTTAGATTTTCTTCAGAGAAAGACAGTGTTGTTACTCCGGCTTCTTTGAAAGCGGAAATAGCATTATTCAGTTTTTCTCCACTTAATTTATTTGCAATATCATTATAATACAGCGAAACGACAACATTGGTGTTTTTGGATTCAGTTTCAATTCTTTTTGTAAATGTGGGAATCATACAGCAAATAAGAGCTGAAATTAGCATAAGAGTTATAATTTTTGTAAGGTGTTTCTTCATTTTAAAAGATTCCTTTCATATTAAAACTTTAATATATATGTTTATTGACCCGGTTGTTCCTTTTTAGGATTACGAATCAGCTGTTTGTGAAGCCCAATAGCGATGATAGCAACAATATAAACCGCACCGCAAATAAGAATGGGAACTACGAAAAGGATAGATGAAGCATTAACAATGCCAGGCATTACAAAGCCGAGAACAAAGTATACACAAACTGCAACAGCGCCGGAAATAAAAATCTTTAAAATGTTTGTTAGCACTGTCTTTGACAGATAATTTCCGATAATAAATCTTAATTTAATAAATGATGCAATTGCATAAGCGGTCAAAAGAAGAGTTGTAAGCAATGTTGCAAGTATCGCTCCTTTTTCGGAATTGTTTACAAATATAGAATTGGTAATATATTTAAAAACAACAACTAGGACAGAGCCTATAACTGTAAACCTATAACTATAAGCTAAATAAAATACTTTATTAATTAATTCCTGTGCTAAATATCCAAGTATACCTAAACAATATACTGTAAAGCATATTCCTGCAACAACTGCAGACTGCTCGGGAAGTTTATACACCAAACACATTATCTGTTTTCCGAACAGAGTCGCAACCAAAATAAAAGGAACAAACACAAAAAACATCAGAGAAACAATATATCCAAATATATCTCTTACATAATCTTTGTTTCCCTCTTCATAATTTTTTGAAAGAGCTGGAAAAACTACTGAAGACATTGCAACTACAAACACACTTGATATAGTTGTAAAAATTGTTGAGGAATAGCTTAACAACGCTCCTAAGCCAGAATCTGCATTTCCGCTTACGAATGATCTATCAATTATAAAGCAAAGTTGGAACATTATATTTGATATAAAAATCCACCAGATACTTAAGTCAAGATGGGAATTTGATTTTGAATTGATTGAGGGTGACTTGTAAAACAATTTATAGCCTTTTTTATAAAAAGAAGGAAGTTGAATAACAATATGAAGAAACCATCCGATAGTAGTAAGAAGTCCTATAACATATATGTTTTGTTCAAAATTTAAAAGAGCAGTTAATAGAATTACATTTGATGGTAAACTGATTATTGAGGGGATAAAGAATATTTTGTTGTTTTGTAGTACTCCGGATATAATGTATGCGATAACAACGAATAAAAAAGAAGGCAACATAATATACGTTAATTTTACGGCACTATTAAGTAATTGGCCAGAATATTCCTTAAACAACAGCTGAGTTATTGGCTTTGCAAGGAAGTATAAAACAAGAATTATCAAGGAAATATAAAAAAATGTTTTTATTATAAATGAAGATACAAAGGCTTTCTTGCTATCCTCAGAATCATTTTCTTGCTTATTCAGCTTCATTATGACTAGTGTGGATAAAGCAACACCAATGCCTGTGAAAATTAATGTAACAAATCCAAAAATTTGGGTATACATTTCGGCTTCAATGCTTAATTCGTAAATTTGTCCAAAAATGGCTTCGCGAAAAAAACCTAATAATTTTGCTAAAACTATTCCCAGTACAACCGATATATATGTTTTACTGTTCATTAAATTCTTCCTTTCATCTGTTTAAAACGGTATCACAGGTATTATTTACCATAAGTAAAATCTAAATAATTATACTACATATAAAAGAATATTTCAAGCCGATAATATGTATATTTTTTTACAAGCGCATATAGAGAAAAACAAATTCGAGATAAAAGAATATAACAGGAAATTTTCATAATGTATTGACAATATAAAAAATATATGGTATGATTAATCATACTAATCATACAAATAGGAAGCATAAAAATGAATGTACACGAGGGAAAATATGCATGGATCGTAAAAATTGGCGAAAAGGGTCAGTTTATTATTCCGAAGGAGGCAAGAGAGATGTTTGACCTGAAACCGGGAGATGAAATTTTGGTTCTTGGAGATAAAGAAAGGGGAATTGCAATTCTTCCAAAAGAAAAGCAAAGAGAGTATATTAAAAAGATTTTTTGTGAAATAGAAGAATGAAGGGTTGAAAAATAATATGAGTAAAATTGTTTTCTTTGGTATTCCTGCACACGGGCATACTAACCCCACTTTAGGTGTTGTTAAAGAACTTGTGTCCCAGGGACATGAGGTTTGGTATTATTCCTATAACTCTATGCGTAAAAAAATTGAGTCGGCAGGGGCAACATTTATATCCTGTGACGATTATGATACAGAGCAGAAGTTGGATGTAAAAGACTCTGTCCGCGTGGGGAAAGACCTTGCGTTCTCCACAAGGATTTTGGTAGACACTACACTAGCTCTAGATGACAAGGTCTGCAGGGAAATGGAAAAACTTAAACCTGATTGTATAGTGGCGGATTCTATGGCATTGTGGGGGAAAGCGGTGGCAATGAAGTTTGGTATTCCTTTTGTTTCTTCAACAACAACCTTTGCTTTTAACAGGTATTCCGCAAGGATTATGAAGCAAGGGCTTGGTGATTTATTCAGGATGTTTCTCTCAATCCCCAAAATATCGGTGCAAGTAAAACGATTAAAAGATAAGGGTTATCCTGTAAAAAATATTTTTGATATTATCGGTAGTGATGATAATACTCATACTATTGTATATACCTCTCCACAGTTTCAGCCCTGTTCTGAAACCTTTTCAGATAAGTATGCATTTGTCGGTCCTTCTATCAGAGCTGCAACCGGAGAAATAGAAAAAAAGAGGGAAAAGCTGATTTATGTATCAATGGGAACTGTTAATAATGACATGATGCATTTTTATAAAAGCTGTATATCTGCTTTTAAAGATACAGATTATCAGGTTATAATGTCTGTTGGAAGTCATGTGTCAATGAATGACTTTGGAGAACTTCCGGAAAATGTGCTTGTCTTTTCGCATGTTGACCAAATTGCCGTACTTAAACAGGCGGATGTATTTTTATCACATTGTGGAATGAACAGCATAAGTGAGAGCTTATATTTTGAAGTTCCGCTTGTTATGGTGCCGCAGACTCCAGAACAAAAAGGTGTTGCCGAAAGAGTCCTCGAATTTGGTGCAGGAATTAAACTTGACAAATCGGATGCGACCTCTATTTTGGGTGCTGTTGCTGAAATATTTAATGATAGTAGCTATAAGCAAAATGCTGAGAAAATTTCTGCCGGATTCAAGAAATGTCCGGGTGCAAAAGGTGCTACAGATAAAATTATAGAGGTTTGCAATAGTATTATATAAAATAATATAACATACGGTGTTTTTAGTTTAGGAAACAATGTCATGATGGGACCCTGTGTTAAAATGTATGTTCAAAACCACAATTTTTCAAGAATAGATATTCCAATGAATCAACAGGGCGATAGCCCTGTCAAACCAATTGTAATTTGTGATGATGTATGGATAGGTGCAAATGTAATAATCCTTCCCGGCGTTTCAATAGGAAAAGGTTGTGTAATCGGTGCAGGTTCTGTTGTAACAAAAAGCATACCGGAATACTCCGTGGTGGCGGGCAATCCGGCAATCATCAAAAAGAGAAGGATTAATGTATGATGTTTATATGTGAATAAATGAGAAATTAAGGGGTTGAAATAAAACGAATGTTTCTTGCGGATTTTGCTCATACACTTTCAGTGCCAATTCCTGCAGGTGAGTTTTATGATGGTTACGGCTTTAATATGGGCTTTGGTTATATTAATACAGTAATCTCTAGTGAAATAGTATATGAATATTCATAGTCAATATTTAATTATAAAATAGCAGTTGAATAGAAAGAAGAAGCATACGCAGAACTGGAATAATCTATTGTTTCAAAACTTTCAGACGATATTATCGTAGGTGTTCGCAGAAAAATGTTGAGATTGTTGTTTGAAAGTCTTTTTAATTATAAGTCGAAAATACATAAGGAAAAGTAAGCCGTTTGATTTTAGATTGTCTAAAGTCAAACGGCTTTTTTTGTCAGTACAAGTCATCGTTTTTAAAATATAACATTTGCTAATATTAATGTACTCGGTTTAGTACAAATTTAATCTACAAAGTGTAAATTTTAAATTATTCGTTGTTATCATCAAACATATAACCTATTATAGCTAATATAAGTACAATCGCTATTGGAGCAAAAGTAAGAATTAAAAAACCTGTCATTGTGCCTTCGTCGCTTGCACCGGTACAAAGCACCCAAAGACAATAGCAAATACCTCCACCTACAGAAATAACAAGTCTTAACAATCTAGCAAGTGGGCTATTACCAAATATTAATTTACACAAAAATGCACCAAAAGCACCAACAAAATAACCATCAAGGATAGAAATGACAAGAAATAAAGCTTTCATTATATATCACCTCCTTTACAAATAAAAAATGCGCCGACCGAAATCAGCGCACAAAAACGCAAATTCCAGTCGTCGCCAAACAAACTATATACAGATAGGGTATATTACAACTCTCTCTATACGGAATTTACAATTTATCAAATTCAATACAGGGGTGTTTCCTTGACGCAAAAAGCCCTCGTGGGTTCAATTCCGTACGGCAAAAAAATAAAGCAGACACTATGTGTCTACTTCAATTTTGGGTGACCCGTACGGGAATCGACCACAGACTTCGTCTGTGTCTGCTCGCAAGGCAAGCTTGCTCACACCTTTTTGCTAAAAACAACCGCACAGGGTTGTTTCCTTAACGCAAAAAGCCCTCTCGGGTTCGATTCCCGATGATAATAAAAAATAAAAATACAGGTACTTAAGTACCTGTATTTTTACTTGGTGACCCGTACGGGAATCGAACCCATGTTTTCGCCGTGAGAGGGCGATGTCTTAGCCGCTTGACCAACGGGCCGTTTACTCAACGAAATGAATTATAGCATAATACGAGTAATTTGTCAAGGGGAAATTGGATTTTTTAAGAATGTTTCAGAATAAATTTGAAAGAAAACTATGATGTGTCTCCAGATATAAAATTAAAAACAGATGAAAAAGCATTAAGAGTGGAATGACAATCATAAAAGAGGTTTTCCTTGTTTTGTGCCTGAAGGTACACATGCCGAAGAACATCATAGTAGCACCGCCAAGAAAGGAAAGTGAAAAAAGAGTTTTTTCACTTATCCTGTATAATTTTTTTATAGAACGGTGTTTGTCAATTCCAAAAGTTACAAATGCAGTAATATTTATAATAATAAAATAAAATGCAAGAAAAAATTCCCAATTGTTATAGAACAGGCTATAAATTGAAACTATTTTTAAATACCGCAAAGAATATCTCCCTCGTGCATCTCAAATGGTGCTTTTACAGAATAAATCATTTTTGGGTGAGGGGAAGAGGGAATAGAATTACCTTTTTCATCCCTCATATCCTCAAGTACAAATTCTTTTATATCTCTAAAGGGAGAGATAATTCTGACAGTTTCACCCTCGACAGTTTTGTTTCGCTGGAGAAGAGTACATCTGCCACTTTCCTTGTCGTAGCTCTCGACAGTTGCAAGAAACGCCTTTTCTCTGATATAACCGCCTTCTTCGGCAATCTGTGCGTTTTCTATGGGGGTGTCAAAGTAATATCCCGTCCCGTAGCGTCTGTGACTGACACTCTCAAGCATTTCAAGAGATTGTGGATTCATTCTGTACTGCAACGGGTTTTCGAGGTAAGCATTTACTTCTCGCTTATATGCGTTAGCCGTTACAGCAGTGTAGTAAGCGCTCTTTACTCTGCCCTCAATTTTCAGACTATCAAGCCCGGCATCACAAAGCTCGCGTATATGCTCAATCATACACATATCCTTTGAGCTGAAAAGATAAGTTCCGTTATTGTCCTGAATAACTTCAATAACATCCTCCGGGCGTTTTACTTCAGAAACACAGGCTCTTATTTCTTTTACATTATATTCCCATCTGCAGGGCTGAGCGCAGTTTCCTCGGTTGGAATCACGGCAGGTAAAGAAGTTGGATAAAAGGCAGCTTCCTGAATAGGAAACACACATAGCACCGTGAACAAAGGCTTCAAGTTCAAGCTCTGAGGGAATATTGTTTCTTATATCAACAATCTCGGACAGACTCAGCTCGCGGGCAAGGACAACTCTTGAAGCACCAAGTGCGTGCCACATCTTGCAGGCTTCTGCGTTAACTGTGCTTGCCTGCGTTGAAACATGAAGTTCAATACTGGGAGCATATTTTTTAGCCATTGAGAATACGCCGAGATCCGAAACAATAAGGGCGTCAGGTTTTATACTTTCAAGATATTCCAGATATTCAGGAAGTCTTTTTTGCTCTGCAGGGTGAGGAAGAATATTTACAGCAACATAAACCTTAACACCTCTTGCATGAGCATATTCAATTGCTTCCCGAAGCTCATCTCTCGTAAAATTATCTGAAGCTGTTCTCATACCGAACTGTTCACCGGCAAGATATACCGCATCTGCTCCGTAAAGGATAGCAAATTTCATCTTTTCAAAGTTGCCGCTTGGGGCAAGAATTTCCGGGCGTTTCATAATAAAGTACCTTTCATTGCTCAAAAGTTCCC